>JBBSUL010000043.1:0-22931 GCA_038234375.1 Solirubrobacterales bacterium
CAGGTTGGGGAACTTCGGCGTGATGTCGATGGTGAAGTCGTCGATGACCTTGATGCCCTTGGCCTCGAAGCCGGGCGTCCCGCCGCCGTTGGCGGCGATCCGGTCGAACGTCTGCTTGACGGCCTTGGCGGTGAACGGCGTCCCGTCGTGGAAGCGCACCCCGCGGCGCAGCTGGAAGCGCCATGTGTTGTCACCGCGGTAGGACCAGCGTGTCGCCAGCGCGGGAAGCACCGCGTAGTCGGAGCCCATGCGCGTCAGGCCCTCGAAGACGTTGGCGTTGAGCGGGTACTGGGCGAGGTTCGCGTCGGCGCCCTTGGTCATGTAGGCGTCGGCGATCGCGCCGACGACGAGCGTGCCGCCCGGGCGGCCAGACGTCGTCTTCGTCGTGGTGCTGTCCTGCGAGCCGCAGGAGGCCAGCAGACCCGCGACGCTGAGCGCACCGGCGCCCGCACCGCCTCTGCGCACCAGCTCGCGCCGGGTGAATGCCTCGGTCATGTCGCCTCCTCGGTTAGTGTTGCCCTTGCGGCGAGCCTATGTGAGTTCACACGGTGTGACAACTATGGGATGTCCGACACTGTGAGCACCATATATATGTCTTTAACACTTACTCCGGCCCCGCCATCTGCCGCACCGGGTTGCCCGCGGACGCCGCTCCTGGCTAGGATCGGAGGCCGTCGACACGAGGAGCAGCAGATGACGCAGCAGCCCGTTCGCATGGCCATGTACTGCACCGGCTGCATTCCGGGGTATCAGCTGCCGTGCTTTGCGGGGGTCACCCGCGACGTCTTCGCCCGCCGCGGGCTCAGCGTCACGATGCTGGACCCGCTGCCCGGCCCCGACAACGTGCGCGGCGTCGCGGCCGGCGAGCGCGACTTCTGCCTGACGAGCGTCGCCCACTTCCTCGCCGCCAAGCGCGACGACCTCGACCTCGACGCGCGCTTCGTGTTCATGGTCGCCCGCCACAGCCACATGGCCGCGTTCGTCGTCCGTGACCGAGTCGCGGCCCACGGAGGGACGATCGCCTCGCACGCCGACCTCCCGGGCGCCTCGATGCTGGGTGATCCGGATTCCTCGTTCGGGCGCGAGTACCGTGCCCTGCTCGGTCAGCTCGGCCACCAGCCCGGGCCGTTCGTGCCCATGCCCTACGAGGACATCGAGACGGCGCTCGCCGACGGGAGGGGGGACGTCGCGGCCGATTTCGTGGACCTGCTGCCGCGCTTCCAGGCCGCAGCCGAGCCGTCCGGCGTGGGCATCCTGTGCCTGCCCTTCCACGAGGCCGGGATCGACATCTACGGCAGCGGGCTGGTCACCAGCGGCCGGCTGCTCGACGAGGATCCCGAGTACGTCGACCGCGTCGTCGCCTCCTACCGCGAGGCGCTGCTGGTCAGCCGTGACGATCCGCAGATCGGGCTCGACGGCCTGCTCAGCCAGATTCCGACCGCCGATGCGCGGCTCGTCGTCGCCGGCTGGCAGGCCGGGTCGACGCTCATCTTCGGTGACGATGACGCAGACCTCGGCGCGATGGACGCGGCCAAGTGGCAGCGCACGCTCGACTACCACGCCCGCGCGAGCGCCGTTCCGAGCGACCTCGACCCGCAGGCGATGTTCGCCGCCGCGCACTGAGATCACGCTCCATCGCCCCGCCGCGCGGGGTAGGTGTATCGAACACTTACCTAAAGGTGACGGCGCGCTATAGCGTCGCCGCCCATAGCTGCGGCGCAGACCGCGGAACCGTCTGGGAGGAAGACACATGCTGAGGCGTTCGGGATTCGGGCTGGTGCTGACCATCGGGTGGATGCTGGTGGTCGGCGGGGTGGCGGCAGCGGGCCCGGGCCTGCCGCGGACGTATCAGGTGCAGCGCGTCGACAGCCCCATGCCGGCGGCCAACGGCAACTTCGGCCTGGCGACGGTCTCGGCGGGCGACGTCGACCGCGACGGCAAGGACGACCTGCTGGTCGGGACCGACGAGCACGGCGGCAGCGTCAGCCCCGTGTTCGTCATCTCCGGGGCCACGGGCGCGACGATCCGCGTCATCCCCGCGCCCGACGCCGGCGGGGCCGGATCGGCCGCCGGGTTCGGCACCTACGTCGGCAAGCTCCCGGACCTCGGCTCCTGTCCCGGCGGCACCCCGGGCGTCACGTGCCCGAACGCCACGATCGGGCCGGTCGATGGCGTCCCGGACCAGATGGTGACGGCGATCGGCGTCGACGTGGGCGGCCTCGTGGACGCCGGCCGCGCCTACGTCATCGACGGTGCCACCGGCGCCGTGCTCAAGCGCCTGGACATGCCGGCGGCGGACATCGCCGCCCAGAACGGCATCATCGGCGCCAACCACCCTCGCCAGGTGTTCGGGCGCACGGTGTACAACCCGTCCAGCGAGTACGGACCGACGAAGGCCGATCTCAGCGGCCCCTCGACGCCCCCGACCGCCGTGCGAATCGGCGACCTCGACGGCCGCGGGCAGCCGGACATCGTCGTCGGCGCCTCGGACTACTACGAGACCGGCGCGACGGCCAACCCGCAATCAGCCTGCGCGGCCGCCGGCCCGACGGCGCAGTGCCTGCAGGCCGGGCGGGCCTACGTCTACGACGGCGAGAGCATCGCCGGCACGAGCCCCGCGAAGATCAACGACACGCCCGACATGACGATCAAGAACCCGGCGGCGCAGCCGGACGACCCAATCTCGCCGGTCAACGCCAACCGCGAGAGCATGGGCTATTCGGTCGAGCCGGTGGGCGACCTCGGCCGCTGCACCACGGACCCGGGGATCGGGGCGCAGTGCCCGGCCGCCGAGAGCACCCTGACCCCCGACGGCCGCCCGGACCTGGCGATCTCCTCCCACCGCACCGACGATTTCGGGATGTTCGACGTCGGCGTCGTCCACCTCTTCGACGGGGCCACCGGGGCGCTGCTGTACACCTACCACCACCCCGAGCCCCAGCCGGCGTCGCTGTTCGGCTTCAGCAACTACAACCAGCCCGCGGTCGGCGACCTGGGCAGCTCGAACCCGCCCGACCTCTACCAGGCGGCGATGCGCCAGAACAACCCGTACACCGGCGGTGGGCGCGCCTTCGCGATGAACGGAGCGTTCCGGCAGCCAGGCAGCCCGAACTCGATCAGCTTCGCGACGTTCAACGACCCCACCCCGCACCCGAGCGAAGACTTCGGGACGTCCTCGGCGGGTATCGGCGACGTGGCCGGCGACGGGCGCACCGAGGTGCTCATCGGCGCCTACGGGCCTCACAACCCCGGAACCAACCAGGACGTCATCAACGACGTGCACATCTTCAGCGCGCTGAGCGAGCAGTCGCTGCAGACGATCCAGGCGCCCGACCAGCAGCCCGGCCTGGGCTTCGGGACGGCGGTCGCGCCGCTCGGGGACCTCAACGGCGACGGGTTCCTGGACTTCGCAGTCGGCGCCGGCCTCTGGGACGGGCCCGGCAGGGAGGACCAGGGCAGGATCTACGTCTTCCGCAGCGACAACTCGCCCGCACCGGTGGCGCCCGCACCCGCGGGTCCCCCCGCCGCCAAGACGCTCGCCGGACGCAGCCTGGAGCTTGTCCCTTCGCGCCTGCGCCCGCGACGCAACGCCATCGTGACGCTGCGCGGCCTGCTTGAGTCCTTCGCGAACCCGTCCGGATGCCGTGTCCGTCAGCGGGTGTACGTCCAGCGGCGTTCCCCGTACTCGACGCACTACCGGACGATCGCCCTGGCCAGGACACGCTCGGACGGGCGCTTCTCGGTTCGCACCCGGGTGCGCAAGACGGCCGTCTACCGGGCGCGGATCTCCAGGAGCTCAGCCTGCCTCGGGGCGGTGTCCGCCGGCAAGCGGGTGACCGCGGTCGGTGGCCGCTCGCGCTAGCGCCGCGCCGCGGCTGGGCTCAGCCCTGGCTGAGCTCAGCCGAGGTACACGAACTCGGAGGTGCCGTCGGCGACCTCGGTGAGGATGTCGGCGAGGTCGCGCAGCTCACCGCCGATCGACGCCATGTGCTCATCGGACACACCGGTCCCGCTCACGCAGTTCGGGCAGAGCGAGACCATGAACGGCGCGTCGGCGGCATCGCACGCCTTCTGGCGGACCTCGCGTCCGGCTTCGTCGTCGTTGACACCGTCCTCGCGGGCCACGAGTACCGCCCGTCCGGCGAGGCGGACCTCGGTGTCCAGGCCGGTCCGATTCGCCACACCGGCGAAGTGGTATGCCGTCCACGTCGGCCGCGGGTTCTCGCGCGGGTCGGCCGCAGCGACGAAGATGAGCTTCTTGCGTGCCATCCGCTGAGGCTACTCGACCGTCGACCGCGAGCAGGAGCTTGCTCTCCTCGCAAGCGGTGCGATGACCACTCGTCAGCGGGGTCGGTGACGCAGCACGACGGTCTCCAGCAGCGCGATCGCGCCGCTGACCAGCACGCTCAGCAGCCCGGCGACCAGGACGAGACCCCAGACCTCGGCCGACAGGTAGCTGCGCTGCGCGGCGGCGATGAGCGCCCCGAGCCCGTCCAGCCGCGTGATGAACTCGACGAGCAGCGTGATGACCAGGGCGAGCGGGGCCGCGACGCGCAGCCCCAGGAAGACCCCCGGGGCCAGCGCCGGCAGCAGGACCTTGCGTATCCGCCGGGCCCCCGTGACGTGCAGCGATGTCACCGCGTCCAGGAGCACAGGATCAAGGCCGCGCACCCCCGCCCGGACGTTGAACAGGATCGGCCACATTGCGGCGAGGGTGACCAGAGTGACCTTCATCTGGTCGTTGTAGCCGATGAGCAGCGCCGCGACAGGGACGAGCGCCGCCGGGGGCATGGCCCGCACGAACTCCAGGGTCGGCCCCAGCGCGCGATCTGCTCCGTGGCGCGCCCCGACGAGGAGCCCGAGCGTCGTCCCGAGGACGGTGGCCGCACCCAGGCCCACGGCCAGGGCGGTCAGCGAGCTGGCCGCCGCCGCGGGCAGGCCTCCCGCCTGCCACAGGTCGACCAGAGCCGGCCACCACGTCGACGGCGGCGGGAAGTAGGGCGAGCTCGGCGATCCGGCGACCTGCCATGCCCCGAGGCCCAGCGCGAGCGGCAGCAGGCCGCGTGCCGGGGGGAACCCCGACGCGGGGCGTCCCCCGCCGCCCTGCGGGGCGGGTGGACGGGTGGACACCACCGTGGGGACGGATTCGCCGTGCGCGGCCATCACGGGCCCGGGTTCTGCCGGCCGCCGGCCAGCGACGGCAGCGTCCGCGCCGCCAGGGCGCCGAGCGCGGCGTTCAGCGCCACCCCGACGAGGCCGATGGTGACGACGTAGGCGAACATCTCGTCCGGGCGCAGCGCCTGCTGCGCCCGGACGAGGGAATGACCCAGCCCGCTCGGATTCCCGACCATCTCCGTCACGACGGCCAGGATGAGCGCGAAGGACAGCGCCAGGCGCAGGCCGACGACGGTCAGCGGCAGCGCCGACGGCAGGATGATCCGCCGCACGGTCTGCGTCCGCGACAGACCGAGCGTCTTCGCGACGTCGAGCAGCGCCCCGGGAACGCCGCGCACGCCGCCGATGGTGTTGACCAGGACCGGCCATGTCGCCGCGTAGACGATGACGACGAGCTCGGTCCGGACCGAGAACCCGAAGACGAGCAGCGCCACCGGGACCATGGTGATGGGCGGCGCCGAGCGCGCCGTCTCGATGCTCGCCATCGTGTACCGCCAGGCGGTCTGCGACAGGCCCAGGACAAGCCCCAGGACGACGCCTGCCGCGGACGCGGCCGACCAGCCGAGCAGGGTCGAACCCACCGTGTGCAGCGTGCTGTCGACGAGCTCGCCGGAGGCGAGCACACGCGCGGCGCCACCGCCGATCTGCGACGGCGGCGGAAGATAGGTGTACACGAGCACGCCGGACCGCACGAGGGACTCCCACAGCCCCAGGAGCATGGCGCCCGTCACCAGGCCGGCCAGGGTGATCCTCGCCGGCCGGGTGGTGTCAGGCATCCGCGGCGACGGCATCGTAGACCTCGCGTCGCAGCCGGTGAAAGCCCGCAAGCGCCTTCGTCTCCAGGTCCTCCCGGGGGCGGGGGAGGTCGACCGTCACCTGCTGGACGATGCTCGCCGGCGAGCCGGCGAGGACGAGGATGCGGTCGCTGAGAAGCACCGCCTCATCGATGTCGTGCGTCACGAACACCACCGTCGCCCGGGTCTGCTGATGGACCTGCTGGATCTGACGCTGGAGGGCGGCTCTGGTCATCGCGTCCAGGGAGCCGAACGGCTCGTCCATGAGCAGAACCGACCCGTCCATCGCCAGGGCGCGGGCCAGCTGGACGCGCTGCTGCATGCCGCCGGACAGCTGCCAGGGATGGTCGTCCGCCCGATCACCCAGTTCGACGGTGCTCAGGGCCTGCGCCACCCGCTGCGCGATCTGCGGCTTAGTGAGCCTGCCCTCGAGGCCGAGGGCCACGTTCTTCGCGACCGTCCGCCACGGCAGCAGCGACGCCGCGTAGTCCTGGAACACGAGCGCGACGCCCGCTGGTGGCCCGTCGACCGGCCTGCCCCAGCACTCGACAAGAGAGTCCGGCGTGGCGTCCAGCAGTCCGCCCAGGACCCTGAGCAGGGTCGTCTTGCCGCTGCCGGAGCGACCGACGACGCAGACGAACTCGGCCTCGTCGACGTCGAAGCTCACGCCCTCAAGGACGCGCCGACCACCCCGGCGCGAGGGCAGATCGACGCACATGTCGCGGCAGGTAAAGCAGCGGGCGCTGTGAGCGCCGCGCTCGGTGACCGTCGGCGTGGCTACGGCTCCAGCACCAGCTTCTGCGGGTCGGCGTCGCCCTTGAAGGAGCCGACCTGCTTGAGCACCCCGACCCACTTGGCCAGGTCCTGGGTGCGGATCTGGACACTCCACGTCGGAAGGCGGACCGTCTTGGTGACGGGAGCGGGCAGCTTCGTGTAGGCCCGCAGGACACTGCGGGCGGCCTGCGGGTCGCGCTTGATGAACGCGATGGCCTGGTTGAGCGAGGCGACGTAGCGCCGGATGGCATCGCGGTGTCCGCGCGCCCAGGAGCCCTGGGCGATCCAGAAGTTCGTCGCCAGCGGCCGGCCGATCGCCGCGAACGGGTCACCGAGCGAGACGCCGCCACCCTTCTTCAGCTTCGTGGCAAACGGCTCCAGCGCCTCGGCGGCGTCGATCCGCTTGGCCTTCAGCTGGTCGGGGATGTTCGGGGAGGGCACCTGCACGCCCTGGACCTTGCTCGGGTCGCCGCCTGCCTTGGCCACCCCGAACAGGACCGCGGTGTGGATGACGCCGCTCAACGTCGGGCTGCCGACCTTCTTGCCCTCCAGGTCGGTGACGGACTTGATGCCGGTGTCGGGACGGGTGATCAGCTGGGCGATCGGGTTGCTCTTGGTGTCGACGGTGTTGCCGGCGATCTGCAGCACGTCGACGCCGGCGCTCCCCGCCCGGATCAGGTCGGTCGAGGTGCCAAGCCCGATGTCGAACTGGCGCCCGAGCGTGGCCGGGATGTCGGAGATGTTGTCCACCGGCTTCAGGGTGACGTCCAGCCCGTTCTTGGCGAAGTACCCCTGAGCCTCGGCCACCTGCAGCGGCAGCACCGTGGCGACGGGCACGTAGGCGACGCGCAGCTTCGTGGGCCCCGACGTGGTGCCCGAGTCACCGGACGAGGAGGTGGTCGTGTCGCTGCCGCAGGCGGCCAGGGACACGGCGGCAACGGCCACCAGCCACACCGCCAGACATCGGACGCGGACGTGCGGGCTCATGGGTGGCGTTCCAGGCTCATGGTGATCTCCGGTTCTCAAAGGGTGCCGTTCAGCGGCGTCGCGCGATCAACTGCAAACGATCGCGTGGCGACGCTACCCAAATCATGGTCGGCGTGCTCAGGCCGACCCTGAGCGGAGCGCGCCTACGCACGGCGGTGCGCGTCAGGCGACGGGCTGCGCGACGCGCCCTGCGCACTCGACGCACAGCCGGCGGCCTCCGATGTCGCTGAGCTTGGGCTCCTTGGTCTCCTCGCCGCACTCGCCGCACGGAGAGGACGACTGGACTTGTGCCTTTGACGGGGCCGGCGAGTCCACCTCACGCACGTCGAACAGGTCGTCGGGCTCCATCGCGAGGATACGGTCGGACTCGCGGTGGTGAAGCTCCCACAGCCGGGCCTCCTGGTCCACGGAGGCCGTCCCCGCCAGGACCTTGGCGAACAGCGACGAGTGTTCGGGGCTGCGCTGCCAGGCGCCGGGCCGCGCGCAGACCCGCACGGCGCGGCCGCTCTTGCGTCCGTGGAACGTGTAGGCGTTCTTGCCGTGGTCGCGATGGATGAGGTTGCGACGGCCGAAGGTGCAGCCGGTCAGAACCTGAATCGCGTCGACCGCGCACATGTCCGTCTCCACGACGGTGACGAGCGGCTCGTCGGCGTCATCGGGACCGAACTCGCGAAGGCCGATCTGGGCTGCCTGGATGCCGAGCGCCAGGCCGGGACACATGTGCCCGTGGAAGTCGATGACGTGGTCAAGCGTCTGCCTGTCGATCATCTCATTGTCTCCTCTGTCGGGTGCGGGACGACCTTACACCCGTGCGTACGGTCTTCGGTGCGCGCCGTCCGGGTCCGAGGCCCAGGCCGTCGCCGGCTCGCCGACCGGCTCCGGCTCATCCGAGCACGAGCGCGCGGCCGCGCTCCAGCAGCGCCTCCCGGCGGGCGAGGTCGGCCCGCAGCGGCAACTACGAGACGCCGAGCAGCCGGCGGATGATCTCGATGCCGGCGAAGCCCTGCGCCAGGGAGCGGTCAAAGCCGCCAGGGGCCGCGTAGGCCTCCCACACGTGCTCGCTCAGCGCGTCGTCCTGGCCGGCCAGGTTCAGGTGGGCGAGCAGCACGCCGACATCGAACTCGGGCGGCCCGTAGAAGCCGAACTCGGGGTCGATGATCCACGGCGCGCTGTCGTCGTGCAGCCACGAGCCGGGGAAGAAGTCGCCGTGCAGGAGCGTCGCGCCGGGGCCGAGGTAGCGCGCTCGCCGAGCGTGGCCGCCGCCGCGACGAGCGCGGGATCGGCCCGCAGTGCACGCCCGCGCTGCCCGAGGCCGGGACACACCGTGTCAACGTCGATGGGCCCGTCGCGCTCAAGCGGCAGCCTGAAGATGTGCTCGTGGTTGAGCTCGCGCATGGCGCGGTTCTCCAGCTTCCGGGCGCGCGGGTCGCCGGCGAACGCAGCGTGCAGACGCCCGAGCCAGTCCAGGAGCCCGTCGAGCTGGATCTCGGACAGATGCGCGCCGGCGTAGAGCGTGCTCATGTCGGGTCGATCGCCGAGATCCTGCAGGCAGAGCACCCGGTTGGCGGCGTCCAGGCCGAGCACCGCCGGCATGCGCGCCGCGAGCTCGTCGACCTCGCCGGCGAGCGCGTACCACTCGGCCTCGACGAGCGTGCGGTCCTCGGGCGCGGCGATGTCCGGGTACTTCTCGACCCAGGGACGGCCCTGCTTGACGATCAGGCTCCGACGGTCCGTCGTCAGCGCAGGGCGAGGTTCATGTTGCCTTCGCCCGCGCGCTGCACCGACACCGGCGCCTCGCCCGCCGCGAGCCAGCCCTGCGCGCGCAGGTAGTCGGCCAGGCCGGCCAGGTCGGCGGGATCCAAGTGCAGCGACATGGGGTCATGCTGACAGGCCGGTCCCGTCGCGCGACGCCGATAGGGTGGCGGGCGTCATGCGACGTGCGATGGTCGACACGATGGTCTTCGATGCGCTGGACGCCGACCCCGTCGGCCGGGACACCGTGCTCGACGCGCTGCGCCACGGCGAGCTGGAGCTGTGCACGACCCACGTGCAGGAGGATCAGCTCGCGGCGATCGCCGACCCGGTCCGGCGCAAGGCGCTGCAGCGCCTGCCACGGCGGGTGGTGCCCGCAGGCGGCGGCGTGGCCGGGGTGCTGCGCGACGGCCGCGCGGTGCTCACCGACGATGCCGCCGGTGATGCGCTCCGGTTCGCGCCGCGGCACGCCAAGGACGCCATCATCGCCGACGCCGCCACCGGCGAGGCCGACGTCCTGGTCACCGAGGACCGGCGGCTGATCGACGCCGCCGGCGCCCAGGGGCTGTGCGTCTGGCGGACGGCCGAGCTCATCGCGTGGGCCGCCGGGCGCCGACCGGCGCGCTGACCGGTCCCGCCGAAGCAAGGCCAGCCGTGGTGCGGCGGTCCGGTTCCAGGCTCGGACCGGACCGCACCGCACCGGACTACTTCAGGCCGTTGGCCTTGAGGAACGTGTCGGCGACCGCCGCCGGCTTCTGCTTGTCCAGCGTGACCGCGCCGTTCATCTTCTGCATGGCCTCGTTGGTCAGCTTGGAGGACACCTCGTTGAGGGTGGCGGCGAACTCCGGGCCCTGCTCCTTGAGGACCTTGTCGTTGACGACGGGCGTCAGGTTCTGGAAGCCGAAGATCGCCTCGGTGTCGTCGAGCACCACGTACTTGCCGCCGGCGAGCTGCCCGTCGGTGGTGAACACCGTGGCCGTGTCGATCTTGCCGGAGTTCAGGGCCGGGTACTGGAGGCCGATGGCCAGCGGCTTGAACTTCAGCTGGTCGAGCCCGTAGACCTGCTTCAGGCCGACGACACCCTGGAAGCGCGTGCGGTTCTCCGGCGGAGCGCCGAACGAGAAGGACTTGACCTTCTTCAGGTCGCCGATCGTCTTCAGGCCGTTCTTCTCGGCATAGGCGGGCAGGACAGCGATGGCGTCGGCGTCGGTGAACGGCGTCTTGTCCAGCGTGGTGAAGCCGCGCTTGGCCTCGAACTGCTTGGCGCGTGCGTACGTCTCGTCGGCGGACTTGGGCATGTCCTCATCGCCGGCGAGCTCGGTGGCGATCACGCCGGTGTACTCGGCGTACAGGTCAAGCTTGCCGGAGGTCAGCGCCTTGTCGATGATCTCCGAGGAGCCGATGTTCTCCTTGACCCGGACGGTATAGCCCTTGGCCCGCAGCGCTTGGGCGTAGAGCTGGCCGACGATGAACTGCTCGGCGAAGTTCTTGTCCCCGAGCGTGACGGGGGGCTTCCCCTTGCCGGGCATGGCGTCGGCGGACGGCGCTTTGCCGCCGGTGTCCGCCGCCGGGGTCGTGGCGCTGTCGGTGGACGACGAGCCGCACGCGCCCAGGCCGAGCACGAGGCCGGCGCCAAGCAGTGGGGGTAGGGTCCGCAGCCAGCTGCGATGGGTCATGGGTGGTAGCTCCTGTTCGGGGTTGGGATCACGAAGGTCAGCTCAGACCGGGGCAGCGGGGTCGGCGGGGGAGGCCACCGCACGTCGCAGGCCGCGCGGAGTGACCGCGCGCTGCAGCAGGGCGAAGGCGCCGTCGACGGCGAGCGCGAGCAGTGCGACGCAGATCGCGGCGCCGATGACACCGGCCAGGCGGTAGGACGCCTGGTTGGCGATGATGTCGCCCAGGCCACCGCCGGCTCCGGTGAGCGCGCCGAGGGGCACGGTCGCCACCACGTACACCGCAGCGGTCCGGATGCCCGCGAAGAGCAGGGGGAGCGCGAGCGGCAGCTCGATCTGGCGGACGATCCCGCCCTCGCTCAGACCCATGCCGCGTGCGGCGTCGACGACGTCGGCGTCGACGCCCTCCACCGCCACGTACGCGTTGGTGAGGATCGGCGGCACCGCGAGCAGGACGAGCGCGATGACCAGCGGCACGTCCCCGATGCCGAGCACCGCGATGAGCATCGCGATGATCGCCAGCGAAGGCAGCGCCCGCCCGACGTTGGAGACGTTGACGGCGACGAAGGCCCCGCGGTGGCGGTGCCCGAGCCACACGCCCAGCGGCACGGCGACGGCGAGCGCAAAGGCCATCGCGATGGCCGAGATGACGAGCTGGCGCCCGGCGCCGGACAGCAGCAGCGAGGGGTGCTCGAAGATGAACTGCACGGCGTCGGCGATGACGCTCATGCGCGACCGGCCCGGCTCCATGGGGTCAGCAGCCGCTGGACGAGCACCAGGACGGCGTCGGCGGCGAGCGCGAGGGCGATGGCCAGCGCGCCAGCGGCGATGATCTCGGTCTTGAACACGTCCTGGGTCACGGCCCGGAAGATCGGCGAGCCCAGGCCCTCGTCGTCGACGTAGGCGGCGACGGTGGCCAGTGAGATGACGGTGACGGTGGCGATGCGCAGCCCGGCGACGATCGCCGGCAGGGCCAGCGGCAGCTCGACGCGCCGGAGCACCTGGCCGCGCGTCATGCCCATGCCCTCCGCGGCCTCGCGCACCTCGGGCGGCACCCCGCGCAGCCCGGCGAGGATGTTGCGGAACATGATCAGCAGCGTGTAGGAGACCAGGGCGATCTCCGCCGTCGTCCGCGTCAGCCCGGTGAAGGCCACCATCACCTGGAAGAAGGCCAGCGACGGAATCGTGAACAGGACCCCGGTGGTCACGGTCACCGGGCGCTCCAGCCACTCCTGCCGGTGCGCGGCCAGGGCGAGGGTCATCGCGATGACAAACCCGATGCCCACGGCGATGACGGTCAGGACCACGTGCTCGCGCAGGGCGGGGAAGAGGGTGTCCGACCAGTTCTCGCGGACCCAGCCCCAGCAGAACAGGTTGTTCTCCCGGACGCAGGACCCGGCGCCGCCCGAGCTGCCGAAGTCCGGGATGACGGGGCCGGTCTGGGCGAGCCCGGGTCCGATCACGGCTGGTCCTCCGCGGAGCGGAGGCCCGGGGTCACGTCAAGCACGCCGCTGACCAGGTCGAGGGTCACCAGGCCGCGCACCTGCCCGCCTGCGTCGACGACCGCGTGCGGACCGCCGCCTTCGGCGAGCATGAGCGACAGCGCGTCGCGGACGTTGATGTGCAGGGGCATCTGCGTGGCGCCCTTGCTCGGCTGCGTGCCGTTGGGCGCGAGGAGGTCCAGGTCGCCGAGGGTGGTCAGGCCGAGGCGCTTGAGCGCGCGGTCGGCGCCGACGAAGTCCTCGACGAAGGCGTCGGCGGGGGCCATGAGCAGGTCGGTCGGCGTCGCGTACTGGGCCAGCTCGCCGCCCTCGCGCAGGATCGCGATACGGTCGCCCATCTTGATCGCCTCGTCGATGTCGTGGGTGACGAACACGACGGTCTTGCGGATCTCGCGCTGGAGGCGCAGGAACTCGTTTTGCAGACGCTCGCGGTTGATCGGGTCCACCGCACCAAAGGGCTCGTCCATGAGCATCAGCGGCGGGTCGGCGGCCAGCGCACGTGCCACCCCGACCCGCTGACGCTGCCCCCCGGACAGCTGCGCCGGGTAGCGGTCGGCCAGCGCGGGCTCCAGCGAGATGAGCTCCAGCAGCTCGGTCACGCGGGCGGCGATCCGTCCCTTGTCCCAGCCGAGGAGGCGAGGGACGGTGCCGATGTTCTCACCGATGGTCTGGTGGGGGAACAGACCGGTCTGCTGGATCGCGTAGCCGATCTCGCGGCGCAGCTCGCTCGGGTCGCGGTCGATGATCGACTCGCCGTCGACGAGGATGTCGCCCGAGGTCGGCTCGATCATCCGGTTGACCAGGCGCATCGCCGTGGTCTTCCCGCACCCCGAGGGCCCGACGAGGACGCAGATCTCCCCGGCCTCGACCTTCAGGCTGAGGTCCCGAATCGCCGGCTCGTCGGTGCCCGGATAGTGCTTGGCGATCGAACGCAGCTCCAGCGTCGCGGCCTGACGGTGCGCGGATGTCCCCTCGGGCTGGGCGGTGTCAGCAGATGTCACGAACGGACTCCTCGGCGCGGCAGACGCCCGGAGGAGCGCCCTTGAGCGCCACCTTATCGGGGACGGCAGTCGCGCGGGCGGGAATCCGCGCACCGTGAGGATTCGGACGAAGCCGGGCGGCTGGTGTGCGCCGCTGGCCGAACGGCACGGCGTCGGTGCGGGTCGCCGGTCAGCGTCCGGCCGCGGCCCGGGCCCCGGCGTGCGCGGCGGCCTCCAGGGTGTCGTCGAGCTCGCCGAGCGGGGCGCCCAGGCGCAGCGCGCGGCGGGTCAGCCAGTCCGCCAGCCAGACGTTCTTGGGCAGCAGCGGCCCGTGGATGTAGGTCCCCAGCACCGTGCCGCGGATCGCGCCCTCCGCGCCCGTGGCCCCGGTGTTGCCGTGGCCGGCCAGCACCCGGCCCAGCGGAGCCTGCCCGCCGGCCAGGTGCGTGCGGCCGCCGTGGTTCTCGAAGCCGGCGACGGTCCGTGGTCCGCCGGCACCGTCCAGGTCGACCTCGATCGCCACGTTGCCGATCAGGCGCTCCCCGGTCCCGCGCACGGTCCGCAGGTCCAGCAGGCCGGCACCGGGCAGCACCTCGTCGCCGAGCTCGTAGGAGTGCCCGAGCAGCTGATAGCCGCCACAGACCCCGAGGACCACCGCGCCGCGCGCGGCCGCGGCGTGCAGGGCGTCGCGCTTGGTGTCGGCCAGGTCCTGCGCGCACAGGGCCTGGTCGCGATCCTGGCCGCCCCCGATGTAGAACAGGTCGTGGGCGTCGGGGTCGATGGCCTCGCCGAGGCCGGCCCCGGTGAGGACGAAGCCCATCGACCGCCACGCGCAGCGACGCTCCAGCACGAGGAGGTTGCCGCGGTCGGCGTAGATGTTCATGAGGTCGGGGTACAGCGCGCAGACGCGCAGGGTGGGGGCGGTGTCAAGCACGGAGCATCACCACCGCCGACCCGACAAACTCGTCGGTGGCCGGGATGACCCGGGTTGCCAGGGCCTCGAACCCGAGCGACTCCGCCTCGGAGGCGACCTCCGCGGCGGTCACCCGGTCCAGATGGATGACGTCATCCTCGACCGTCCGCGCACCGGCGGGGTCGACGGTCTCCCGGATCCGCTCGATCGCGATTGTCCGCTCGTGCTCGCGCACGGCGACCGGACGCGAGCAGTAGACGGTCCCGTCCACCTCGCGCATGTCCGGCAGCGGCGGCTCGGTGTGCTCGGCGTCGAAGGACTCCAGGGCGTCGGCCAGGGCGGCGGCGAGGACCCCGCCCGGCAGCAGGTGGGCGCGTGCGGCCCGCAGGAAGGCGGCCCGTCCCTCGGCGCCGCCGAAGAGCTGCAGCGTCTGCATGGGCACGAGGATCGCGGCGAACCGGGCGCCGGCGTCGAGCTCCCGCGCGTCGGCGGCGATCGTCTCCACGCGCAGGTCCAGGCCCGCCGCCCGCGACCGCAGCGCGTCCAGCAGCTCCTCGTGGAGGTCCAGCGCCGTCACCTCGGCCCCGTGGGCGGCGAGGTGCAGCGCCACGCGGCCGGTCCCGGCGCCGACGTCGAGGGCCGGGCCGCGACCGGCGAGCTCGCGCCACAGCGGCAGGTCGACGTCGTAGCCGCCGCACTCGATGTCGTGCCAGATGACACGGCGGGCGGCGTCGGTGGGCCCGGTGACGCTCATCCGAACGAGCTCCCCGCCACGCCGCGGCGCTCGAGCTCGTCGCGCAGGGCGAGCATCGCGGTGTAGGTCGGCAGCGCGAACAGCCGCCCGGCGCCGTCGCCCAGCGCCGCGTCCAGGCCGGCCGCCAGGCCGCGGTCGACGAGGACGATCCGCTCGGGCGGCACCCCCGCGTACTTCAGGCGCAAGGCCATCTCCGCTGCGCGCGTGCCCGCGCAGGTCGCGCGCCGCAGGTGGCCGGCGAGGTGCTCGAAGTCGGCGTCCCAGATCCACGAGACGTCCCGGCCGTCGGCGATGTTGTCGTTGAGGATGGCCAGCAGGTCGTGTTCCCCCGGCTCGAGGGCCAGCGTGCGCAGGACCTCGTTGGCACCGGCCGGGTTCTTGACCAGCAGGATCGACAGGTCCCGCTCGCCGATCCGCACGGTCTCCGCGCGCCCGAAGGCGGGGGCCACGGCCTCCAGGCCCGCGACGATGTCCTGCAGCCCGGCGCCCAGCGCGTGGGCCAGCGCGGCGGCCGCCAGCGCGTTGTAGACGTTATAGAGACCCGGGAGGGGAACGGCGACCTCGGCGCTGCCCGCCGGGGTGGTGAGGGTCAGCCGTGCGCCGCGGACGCCGTCCAGGCGCACATCCGAAGCCCACACATCGGGAGCCGGCCGGGTCGCTGCGCAGGTGTCGCAGTGGTAGTGGCCCTGGTGGCCGAGGAAGACCGCGTCGTAGCGATAGGCCGCGCCGCAGCGCCGGCAGTGGGTGGAGTCCGAGGCGTGCTGGCGGTCCTGCGCCAGGCTGGTGTCCTGGACGCCGAAGTACACGACGCCGGGGGCGCCGGCCGCCGACGCGTCGGGCGCGGTGCGCCCGCCGGGCAGGCGCTCGCGGCCGAGGTCGGCGACGAGCGGGTCGTCGGCGTTGAGCACGAGCGTCGTGGACGTCGCGGCGGTGGCCACGACCTGGGCCCAGCGGTCGGCGATCGACTCCAGCTCGCCGTAGCGGTCCAGCTGGTCGCGGAACAGGTTGGCCAGCAGCAGGGCGTCGGGGGCCAGGGCGGCGCTGACCTGCGGCAGCCAGAACTCGTCGACCTCGAACAGCCCGACGTCCCCGCGCCCGGCCAGCATCGCGCTGGCGATGCCGCCGGCCATGTTCGCGCCGGCCCGGTTGTGGACGAGCCGCGCGCCGCCGCGCTCGAGGATCTCCGCGGTCATGGCGGCCGTCGTCGTCTTGCCGTTCGTGGCCGAGATCGCGGCACTCCGGTTCAGGCCCGCGGCGAGGCGGCCGATCGCGCCGGGGTCCAGGCGCAGCAGGACCTTGCCGGGCAGGCTCGTCCCGCCGCGGCCGGAGCGGCGCGAGGCCCAGCCGGCCCCCCGGGCCATCGCTCCCCGCCAGCCCGCGCCCTTCACGCGCGACCGCCCGCGTCGGGCAGCAGGATGCGCACCGCGTCCGAGCGGCACCGGATCGTGGCCGGCGTCTCACCGATCGGGTCGCCGTCGGCGTAGACCACGAACGGCCGGTCGGCGCTGACGCGGATTTCGCGTCCGCGGCGCTGGTGGACGACGTCCTCGTGCACGTGGGTCCCCTTGAACACCTTCGGCAGCGTGCGCAGGAACCGCAGGCGCGAGCACGCGTCGGTCATCACCACGTCCAGGGCGCCGTCGTGCAGGTCGGCCCCGGGGGCGACGTACATCCCGCCGCCGTAGGCCTGCGCGTTGGCCGCGACGACGCTCCAGCCGCGGAAGCGCCGCTCGTCGCCATCGACGCAGACGGTGAACGTCGCCGGCCGCCAGAACACCAACGCGCGCAGGGCACCGTAGGCGTAGACGAGGTTGCCCAGCCGGGCGGGCGCGGCGTTGGCGATGCGGTTGGCGTCCGAATCGAAGCCCAGGGAGGCAATCCCGATGTACGGGCGGCCGTCGACGTCACCGAGGTCGACGGGCCGCGGGGTCCCCGTGGCGATCACCGCGCAGGCGGCCACCGGGTCCAGGGGAATGCCGACGGTCCGCGCGAAGTCGTTGCCGCGGCCTCCCGGCAGCACCCCCATCGTCGCGCCCGGAACGTCGGCCAGGGCGCCGGCGACCGCGCCGACGAGACCGTCGCCGGAGAGAGTCACCACCGTGCGCCCGCCGGCCGCCGCGGCACGCGCGAGGTCCCGCGCGTGCTCCAGGCCCGTGGTGCGCACGGACTCGCAGGACAGGCCCGCCGCCGCCAGCGCGTCCAGCACGCCAGGTAAGGCGGTGAGCGCGCGACCGCCGCCCGAGGACGGGTTGACAAGCAGGGTGACGGGGGCCGGCACGGCGCGTATCTTGGCGGGTCCGGCGGCGACGCGACGCCTGCGCCACGTCCTCTATCGTGCCGGCCGTGCCCCGCCTGCTGACCGCCGTGCTCACCGCCGTGGCCCTCGCGCTGGGGGCCTGCGGGTCCTCGGACGACACGTCCTCGTCGGCCACGGGGCCAGCGTCGTCGACCCCGACCGTGGCCACGTCGCAGGCGCAGGCCACCACCTCGGGGACGACCGGGGCGGACGGCTGCAAGACGGTCAAGGCCCAGGAGTCGGTGGAGCGCTCCGCGAAGAAGCCCACGACGACGCTACCCAAGGACAAGACGTCCGTGGTCACGCTGCAGACCTCGTGCGGGGAGATCCAGATCACCCTCGACGTCAAGGGCAACCCGAAGACCGCGGCCTCGTTCGCGTCGCTGGTCAAGCGCGGCTTCTACGACGGCCTCGGCGTCGTTCGCGTGGTGCCGGGCTTCGTGCTGCAGGCCGGCGACCCCAACGGGGACGGCAGTGGTGGGCCGGGCTACTCGGTCGTCGAGCCGCCGTCGAACAACGCCTCCTACCGCCAGGGGGTGGTGGCGATGGCCAAGACCGGGGCCGAGGCGCCGGGCACGTCGGGCAGCCAGTTCTTCATCGTCACCGGGCCGGACGCCGGCCTCCCGCCCGAGTACGCGATCGCCGGCAAGGTGACCAAGGGCCAGGATGTCGCGAACGCGATCGGCGCGATCCCGCCCGAGGGCGGCGAGGACGGCCTGCCGACGAAGCCCGTCATCATCGAGAAGGCTACGCTCGCCACCAAGTAGGGGCGACGTCGGTCAGAACAGCGTCGGCTCGGCGTCATCGGGCGGCGGATCGAGGCAGTCTGCCTCGTCGTGGCGGGCGTCGCTGACGGCGTACCCGACCTCTCGGGCGGCCACGGCCACGGCCGCAGACGGAGCCGGGGCCAGCAGCCCCTGCGCGCGCTCGGTCGGGGCGTCGTGGTCCAGCCACGCCGACTCGGCCGCGGCGTCGGGCAGCATCACGGGCATCCGGTCGTGGATCGGCGCCAGGGCGTCGTTGGCGGTCGTCGTCACGATCGTGCAGGTGCGCAGGGTGCTGTCGTCGTCCGCGTGCCAGGTCGCCCACAGCCCGGCGAAGGCGAACGGCTCGCCGTCCGCCCGGGTGATCCAGAACGGCTGCTTGCGCCGACGGCCGGGCCTGGCCTGCCACTCGTAGAAGCCGTCGGCGAGGATCAGGCAGCGCCGGCGGGCCAGCGCGTCGCGAAAGGCGGGCTTCTCGGCGACGGTCTCCGCGCGCGCGTTGATCATCCTGTAGCCCGTCTTCGGGTCGGTGGCCCAGAACGGGACCAGGCCCCAGCGCAGCAGCTCGGCGCGCGGCTGCCCCTCGCGGCTCGTGGTGACCGCCAGGACCTCGTCGCCGGGCGCCACGTTGTAGCGAGCCCGGACGGGGACGTCGTCCCCGAGCGCGAAGCGCTCCCGCAGGACGGCGGGATTCGGGCCGGTCAGCGAGTAGCGCCCGCACACGGCAGCTTCACGGCGATCAGGCGGGGGGCGCGGCCTTGGAGGCGAGCGCCTGCTTCTGGCGGCGCCGACCGAAGAAGGTCAGCCCGGCCAGCGCGATGATCACGACGAACAGCCCGAGGACGAACCCGCCGATCCCGCCGGCCCCCCCGCCGAAGGGCAGGGCGATGAGCTGGACCACGAGGAAGCCGACGAGGATCAGGGCGACGACCAGGCCGATGATCAGCGCGAAGCCGCGCGCCTTGATCGCGGTGGAGGCGTTGGCCGGCGGCGCGAGCAGGCCCATGACCCGCAGCAGGAGCAGCTGGCGGCCCGACGGCGGCTCCTGCCCGAGCGCCTGCACCGCCTTCTTGAGGTCGTCGGGACGGCGCTCGGCCAGCGCGAGCGAGGCGTTGGCCATGCGCTGCAGCTGCAGGCGCTCCTGCGGCCGGGCGGCGGCGATCGCGGTGCGGAAGTGGGTGCGTGCGGCGACCGCGTCGTAGCGCTCGGCGGCCCGCGCTCCGAGGATGGCCTGGGCTGCGGCCTTGAAGCGGGTCTCACGCTGCAGCTCCTCGTCGCTCTTGGTCTCCAGCGCCTGCATCGCGGCCAGGGCTCCGCGCTGCTCCATCCGGACCTGCCTCTGCTTGGCCATTGGGGTGAATCTAGCGACCGTCGGGCGCGGGTGCGGGGTTGGTCGCCGCCTGCGCTACATTCGCCGCCGATGCGCACGCTGATCGTCCGACTCCTCGTGCTGGGCTGCCTCGTCCACGCCGTCGCCGTTCCGGCCGTCGCGGGCGCCCAGGGCAACCCGTTCGGCCCGGTGGGTCCGCAAGTGGCGCCGCCGACCCAGACCGAGCCCGCACCCACGACGACAACCGGGAACGGAGCGGACGAGGGCCTCGGTCGGACCTCGGAGATCCTCATCTTCCTCGCCGGCGTGGGACTCATCGGCGGCATCGGCTTCGCGATCGTCCGCGACGCCCGCCGGAAGGCCCCGGTCACCGAGGACGAGGCCGCTGGCGCGCATCAGACCCACGGCAAGGCCGCCGGCACCCGGAAAGCGCAGACCAAGGCCCAGGCCCGCAAGAAGGGCAAGGCGGCCAAGGCCGCGCGCCGCCACAACCGCCCGCGCTGAGCTGACCTGGCCAGGTTGGCCAGGTCGGTGTACCCTGTCTGGCATGGACGACGCCGTCAGCATCAGCGAGGCCAAGACGCAACTCTCGCGCCTCGTCGCACGGGCCGAGCGTGGGGAGGAGGTCACCATCCGCCGCGGCAGCGTCCCGGTGGTGCGCCTCGTGGCGATCCACGCCTCGTCGCCGACCGCGCGTTCGCCCGTGGGGGCGCTCCGCGGGCAGATCTCCATCGCCGACGATTTCGACGACCTCGGTCCCGAATGGGATGCCTACCGGTGATCAGCGGACTCTTGGACACGCACGCGCTGCTGTGGACGCTGGCCGACGACGACCGACTTCCGGACGCACTCGCCGCCGAGATCGACGCCGATCCCGCCGGCTTCGCCGTCAGCGACGTCTCCCTCTGGGAAATCGCCATCAAGCGCTCCACGGGCAGGCTGACCGTTCCCGACGACCTGCCGCAGATCGTGGACGGCCTCGGGTTCACGGCCGTGCCGATCCAGCGCCGTCAGGCGTGGGGAGTCCGTGATCTCCCGTTCCACCACCGGGACCCCTTCGACCGACTGCTCGTGGCCCAGGCCCGCGACCTGGGCCTGCCGCTGATCAGCGCCGACCCGCAACTGCGGGCATACGACATCGACCTGCGCTGGGGCTGACGGCCGCCCGCAGCCTGATACGTGACTTCGATAACTATTGAGGTACTCAACCGTCTGCGCTAGAGTGGTCGATCTTGGCTGACATGTCTCGCAGCGCCACCACACCACCCGGCCAGCTCCGGCGGATCGTCCGCCTGTTCGGCCCGCACAAGCGGGCGCTGGGCAGCGTGCTCGCCCTCATCGGTGTGTCGGCGAGCCTGGGCGTCGTCTCGCCGTTCCTGCTGCGGGGCATCCTCGACACCGCCATTCCGGAGAGCGACACGACGCTGCTCACTTTGCTCGTCGTGGGGATGGTCGCGATCTCGATCGCCACCGGGGTGCTCGGGGTGGGGCAGACCTACCTGTCGAACATCGTCGGGCAGCGCGTGATGCACGACCTGCGCGCCGCGGTCTACCGCCACCTGCAGCGCCTGTCGCTGGCCTTCTTCACGCGCGCGCGGACCGGGGAGGTGCAGTCGCGGATCGCCAACGACATCGGTGGCGTGCAGAAGGTCGTCACGACCACCGCGACGTCGATCGTCTCCAACGTGACCACCGTGCTGGCGGTCATCGTCGGGATGTTCGCCCTGGACTGGCGCCTGGCCACGTTCAGCCTCATCCTGCTGCCGTTCTTCGTCGCCCTGACCCGGCGCGTGGGCAACGAGCGCAAGCGCATCACGAGCCAGAAGCAGGGGCAGTTGGCCGACATGAGCTCGCTGGTGCAGGAGTCGCTGTCGGTCAGCGGGATCCTGCTGGGCAAGACGATGGGCCGCTCGGACGAGCTGGCCGACCGCTTCACCTCCGAGAGCCGCGAGCTGGCCGACGTCGAGGTCCGCGCGAAGATGGCCGGCCGCTGGCGCATGGCCTCGGTGCAGATGGGCTTCGCGGTCATGCCCGCGCTGGCCTACCTGTTCGCCGGCCTGTCGCTGGCCGGAGGCTCGGACGCGATCACCCTGGGCACGCTCGTGGCCTTCACGCAGCTGCAGACCCGCGTGCTCTTCCCGATCCAGTCGCTGCTCAGCGTCGGGATTGACATGCAGACCTCGCTGGCGCTGTTCACCCGGATCTTCGAGTACCTCGACCTTGACGTCGACATCGCCGAACGGGAGGACCCGGTCGTCCTCGACCCGGAGCGCGTCCGCGGCGAGGTCCGCTTCGATGAGGTCGCGTTCGCCTACGAGGACGATCCTGATCGTCCGCGCACCATCGACGGCGTCTCGTTCGTCGTGGAGCCGGGGACGACGACGGCGATCGTGGGGGAGACGGGGTCGGGGAAGACGACGCTCGGCTACCTCGCCGCGCGCCTGTACGACACGACCGCCGGGTCCGTGAGCATCGACGGCGTCGACGTGCGCGACCTGGCGTTCGGATCCTTGGCGCAGACCGTGGGCCTCGTCTCCCAGGAGACCTACCTGTTCCACGCCACCATCGCCGTCAACCTGCGTTTCGCGCGGCCGGACGCCACCGACGCCGAGCTGCACGACGCCGCCCGCGCGGCGCACATCCACGACCACATCACCGCGCTGCCCGAGGGCTACGAGACGGTCGTCGGCGAGCGCGGCTACCGCTTCAGCGGCGGCGAGAAGCAACGCATCGCCATCGCTCGCACCGTCCTGCGCAACCCGCCGGTGCTGCTGCTCGACGAGGCCACAAGCGCCCTGGACAACGAGACCGAGCGCGCGGTGCAGGAGGCCTTGGACCACCTGGCCTCCGGCCGCACCACGATCGCCATCGCGCATCGCTTGTCGACCGTCCGCGCCGCCGATCAGATCATCGTCCTGGCCGCCGGGAGCATCGTCGAGCGCGGCACCCACGACGAGCTCATGGCCGTGGGCGGGACCTACTGGCGCCTGGCCACCGAGGCCGGGATGTCGGACGGCGTCCCGACCGGCTGACGTGGCCGTCCACCGGGAGGGCCGCAGCTCCGGCACGGGGGCACGCCGCCGAGCGCTCTTTCGTGACCACCCCTCGGACACAAAAGCGGGTCTCCTGACGTTGCCGTGGGTTGGTGAACACTGATTTCACCGGTGTGGTGGTGGGCACAGGCCGTTGAGGCTGAGCATGGCCAGGGCGATCAGCGCCTCGGCGCTGTGGAAGCCG
>JBBSUL010000044.1:0-22907 GCA_038234375.1 Solirubrobacterales bacterium
GCGGCGCCGACGGGGATGACGACGGCCTTCTCGGCGTAGTCCTGCACGCGCTCGACGGGGGTCTGGACCTTGGGCTTGGCCTTGCGGGCCGTGCTCTTGGCCTTCGCCGAGGTGGCGTTGGACTTGCGGGTCGCGGCGGCCTTCGTGCCGGCGGTCGACCGCTTGGTCGCGGCGGTCGCGCGCTTGGTCGTGGTGGTGGACTTGGTCGCGGCAGCAGCGTTGCTGGCGGGGGTGGGGGCGCTCTGGTCAGCCATGGTGGTCTCCCTCTCGGAGGATGTCAGTTCTTATGGTGCGTTGTCCGGAGAGTACCGCCGAACATCTGTTTGTAAACCCGTCCGGTGGGATCGTTACAGGAGCGGTCACGGCTTGGTCATAACACCCGGTCCCGCCTGCCGTTTGCGCAGGCAAGCTTGTGACAGCAAGAACATGCGTTCGCGCAGGCAGAACGCGGGCTCCGGTCAGCCGACGCGGGCCAGCCAGGCGTCCGGATCGGCGAGCTCGGCGGCCGCCGGCAGCGCTTCCGGAGCGGAGAACACGTTGTGGAGCGCCGCCACCCCGGCCCGCTGCACGACCGCGTCGCAGAACCGCTTGCCGTCCTCGTACTGCTTCATCTTCAGCTCCAGCCCGAGCAGCTTCTCCAGGACCCGCCACGGGCCGGATTCGCTACCGGCCTCCCGGCGGGCGCGCAGCGCCTCGCGCAGCTGCTCCAGGTCGGGGAGGACCTCCAGGCCGACCGCGTCCATGACGTGCTCGGCGTGCCCCTCGACGACCGCCATCGTGGTCTGGATGCGCTCCAGCAGCTCCGCGCGCTGCGGACCGGCGACGAGCGAGAGCAGCGACGCGCCCCGGACCTCCTCGGCGAAGGCGCGCAGGTCCTCCAGCGACGGAACCCGCAACAGCGAAGAGAGGTCCAGCGACGGCGCGGACACGTCCATCAGCTCGTCGACCATGGCGCCGAGGTGCGCGCGCAGCCAGCCCACCGCGGTGAACTGCACGGCGTGGGTGACCTCGTGGACCATCACCCAGCGCACGAGCTGGGCCTCCTCGACCTTCAGCTCAACCGCGGCCGCGTGGAGGTTGGGGACGACGAGCAGCAGCCGCAGGGGCGCCTCAGGGTCGGTGAGGCGCGCGTCGACCTGACCGAGCACCTTGCGCCCGAGCAGCCCGACGATCGCGCCGGCCTCGGCTCCCACCATCGCCCCCGCCCCGCTCGTGACCAGCCCCTGCGCCGGCCCGAGGCTCGCGCCCGCCTTCGTGACCAGCGGCCCGAGCATGGCGTCGAAGGTCGCGTAGTTGACCGCCCGCCAGGCGGACCGATCTACGGCCTCGGGCACCGGCAGGGTCTCGGCGGGCTGCAGGCCGGTGTAGTCGACCACGCGGCCGGCGGCATCCAGCGCCAGCCACTCCAGGTCGCCGTCCAGCGGCGTCAGGTCACCGTCGCCTGAGCCGGTGAGGCCCGCCACGCGCTCGGCCAGCGCCCAGTCGATCGGCGAGCCGCTCATGCCGGGGCCACGGCGACGAGGGAGGTCAGCTCACGCAGCGCCTGGGGGGTGCGGGCCGCGACCACCGGGGAGTGCGGCAGCAGGTCCAGCGGGGCGCCGAGCGGGTCGTCGAAGGCGGGGAAGGCGACCAGCCCCCCGGCCTCCCGCACGATGAGCTGCGCGGCGGCGGCGTCCACCGCCCGGGAGCGCCACAGCGTCGCCATGCCGTCCACGCGGGCCGGCGCGACCTGGCACATGGAGATGGCGATCGAGCCCATCGCCCGGATGCGGTGCACGTGCTGCACGAGCGCGTCGGAGGAGCGCGCCAGGTAGGTGGGGTCGGCGGACTCGATGGCGACGAGCTCCAGGCGGCCGTCGCGCGTACGGCGCTCGTCCGGCACCTCGGTGATCGGTGCGTCGTTCAGGAACGCCCCGCCGCCGCGTTGTGCCCGCCACTCCTCGCCGGGGCCGAAGTCGTGGACGAAGCCGAAGGTCACGTCGGCCATGGTCGGGCCCTCGGCCACCGCGATCGATACGGCGTGGTGGCCGACCCCGCGCTTGGCGTTCAGCGACCCGTCGATGGGGTCCACGACCACGAGCACGTCCGGGTCGCCGTAGTCGACGGTGCCGCGCTCCTCGGAGACGACGGTGAAACGGGCGCCGGCGTCGTGCAGGCGCTGCAGCTCGTCGAACACGAGCTGCTCGGCCCGGGCGTCGATGACGAGGGTCCGGTCCCCGCCCTCCCCGGTCTGCCCGGTCTCGGCCACACGCTGCGCGCCGCCGGGGGTCGCGTCGAGCATCGCCCGCAGGCCGGCGGTCGCCCGCCGGCACGCCCCGAGCCAGTCCGTCGCCACCGCCTGTACCGGGTCAGCCATGACGACATACTAGGTCGCCTGTGCCGCCGTCCGGAGCCGCCGAGCCCTTCACCGAGTCCCAGCAGGCCGCGATCACGCACGCCGCGGGCCCGCTGGTGCTGCTCGGGGGCGCCGGGACGGGGAAGACGAGCACGCTGGTCGCCCGTTTCGCGCACCTCACGTCCACCGGGGGCGCCGACCCCGAGCAGATCCTCGTGCTGGCGGCCGGCCAGGCGGCCGCCGACGCGCTGCGCACCCGAGTCGAGGACGTTCTCGGCGACCGGGGCTTCGCCGAGCTCGCCGTCCACACGGTGCCCGCGGTCGCCGAGCGCCTGCTGCGGTCCGAGGCGCTGGAGGCTCAGATCAGCCGCGACGTCGGGGTGGCGTCGTCCGCGGACCGGCTGGCCCTGCTGCTGGCCGACGTGGACGCGCTGCCGCTGCGGGTGCACGACCTGGCCGGGCGGCCCGCGGCCACGCTCTCCCGCCTGTTGGCGCGCATCGACGCGGCCAAAGCAGACCTGGTGACCGCGGACGCGTTCACCAGCTGGGCCGACGGCCTGGACGACGACGGCGACGCGCGCACGGTCCGCGAACGCGAGTTCGGCGCCCTGTACCGGGCCCACGACAGGCTGCTGGCCGCGCACGGCCTGCTGGACGCCGGCGACGTGATCCTCCGCGCCCACTTGCTGCTGGACGAGCGTCCCAACGTGCTCGCCCGGACCGGCGCCCGCTACCGCCACGTGCTCGTCGACGACCATCAGGACGCCGGCACCGCCGACCACGCCCTGGTCGCGCTCGTCGGCGGAGCCGCCTCAAGCTTCGTCCTCGCCGGCGACCCCGACCAGGCGGTGCAGCGGGCGAGGGCGGGCCTGGCGGCGTTGCGACGGGCGGCGACGCCGCGGGTGACGGACGAGCCCCTCGGGGCGCCGCCGGTTCCCGTGGTCCGACTGGAGCGCTCCTTCCGCTGCCGCGCACGGATCGTGAGCGCCGCCCAGGCCATCGTCGCCGGGCGCCCGGACGCCGCCGACCGCGATCCCCGCCGGGTCCCGCAGCGGCTGGATGCGGCGACCGGCGGTGGCAGCGTCCGCTTCTGGCGCTGCGCCAACGAGCGCGCCCAGGCCCAGGGCGTGGCAGCCGAGATCGAGCGCCTCGTCCGCGACGGCGTCGCCCCAGAGGCCATCGGCGTGTTCGTGCGCTCGGTCCGCAACGAGGGCCAGGCCGTCGCCGTGGCGCTGGAGGAGCGGGCGGTCCCCTACCGGATCGTCGGGGCCGCCGCCTTCTTCCAGCGGGCCGAGGTCCGGGACATCCTGGCCTGGCTGCGCCTGCTCGTCGATCCGCAGGACGCCGCCGCGGTCGTGCGGGTCCTGTCGCGCGCACCGATCGAGCTGCGGTCTGTCGATGTCGCGCGCTGCGTGCAGATCGCGCGCCGGCGCAAGCTGGACATGGTCTCGGCGCTGGGGGCGGCGACCGAGTCCCCGCAGCTGCCCCCCGAGGCCCGCGAGCGCATCCACGCCTTCCTCACCCTGCACCGCCAGACCTCCGCGGCGCTGGACACGATGCGCCCGGACCTGTTCGTCCACCGCCTCATCGAGCGCCTGGGCCTGCGGCGCCAGCAGCTGTTCACCGCCCAGCCCGACGTCGTCGAGCGCCTGCTCGCGCTCGCCCGGCTGGGCGAGCTGGCCGCCGCGCACGTGCTTCGCACCCCGACCGCGAGCGCGCGGGACTTCGCCCGCTACCTCGCTGCGGTCGCCGACGCCGGCCTGCGCGACGACGACGAGCTCGACGACGCGATGGTCGCCCCGCGCGGCGCGGTCGCGGTACTGGCCATGCACGGGGCGCGCACCGTCGAGGTCCGCCACGCCTTCGTGCTCGGCCTGCAGTCCTCGTGCATGCCCGGCGCCCGGCAGGCGCTCGTGGAGCCGGTGCCGGCCGCGCTCGCCGGACGGGCGGACGGCGCGCCCCCGACCGAGGAGGGTGACGACCGCGCCCAGCACGTCGCGCACATGCGCCGCGTGCTGCACGTGGCGATGACGCGGGCCTCCGAGGGCCTGGTGCTCGCATACGCCGCGGCGTCCGACCGCGGCGCGCGACAGCCGCCCTCGCCGTTCGCCGAGGAGGCGCGGGCCGCGGTCGGCGCCGGCTGGGAAGACCACGACGAGGTGCTCTTCGGCCCCGACGAGGCGCTGCACGCGACCTACGTGACGCTGCGCGACGAGGTGCTGTCCAGCGTCTCGCGCATCGGCTCGCGCCTGGGGGAGCTGCGGCTGGACACCGACCTGGACGTCACGCACGGCGTCACGCGGTACCTGGAGCTCGTGAAGCTCGCCGCCATCCTCGAGCGGCCCGCCGGCCAGGCGGTCGCCGACGCGCTGGCCGACGTCAACGCCAAGCTGCTGCAGCCGGTGTCCGCCCATCAGCGCGAGGTCTTCGTGTCCAGCGCCCTGGACGAGCTGCTGCTCGACGCCGAGGCCGACGCCAAGGCGCGGGCGGCGGTCGTCGCCGACCGGGCCGAGCCCTCGCTGGCCCCGTTCCTGCCCACACGCGGGGAAGGGCTGATGCTGTCGGCCTCCGACATCGAGACCTACCGCTCGTGCCCGCTGAAGTACAAGTTCGCGCGCGTCTTCCGGGTGCCCAGCGAGTCGACGATGAACCAGCGCTTCGGGATCCTCGTCCACCAGGTGCTGGAGCGCGTCCACTCCCCCGACGACGGCGGAACGACGGCCGTCACCCCGCAGGGAGGCGGCTCGATCGAGGAGCTGCTGGCGCTGCTGGACGCCGGCTGGCGGCGCGGCGGCTTCGGCGACACCGAGGAGGAGCGCCAGTTCCGGGCCAAGGCGGTCGCCGCCCTGCACCGTTACCACGCCCGTACGGCCGCCGAGACCGCCGAGCCGATGTGGCTGGAGAAGAGCTTCCAGTTCAAGCTCGGGCCGCACGTGCTACGCGGACGGGTGGACCGGGTGGACCGCCTGCCCGACGGCGGCCACGAGCTCATCGACTACAAGACCGGCCGGCCCCGCACCGTGGCGCAGCTGCGCGAGGACGTCCAGCTGTCGCTGTACGCCGTCGGCGCGCGCGAGGCCTGGCAGCTGGAGTCCTCACAGCAGGCCTACCACTACGTCCTGGACGACGAGAAGGTCCGCGTCCCCGCCGAGGACCTGGAGGTCGACTGGATCACCGACACCGTCATGCGCGTGGCCGACGGCATCCTTTCCCAGGACTTCGAGCCCACGCCCTCGTTCACCGCCTGCTCGATGTGCGACTTCCGCATCGCCTGCCCGGCGGCCGAGCGGTAGGCATGCGCTGGGCCAGCCCTCGTCGACCGACCCGCGACAGGCCGGCCAGATCAACCCTCGGCCGCGCATGGCGACCCCCACGCCTCGCAGGTCCGCCGTCGGTAGTCCGAGCGAGCAACGGAAACTCGCAGACCTTGTTGTCCCGGGTCATGATGGAGTTACAGCCAGAAGCTGTGGATGGGCACGAACACGCCGGAGGTCGCGGGTTCGAGCCCCGTCGCTCCCGCTGAATACCCATCGCCGTCCCGTCGGGCGGCCTGGGCGCTTCTGGGGACTGGAAGAAACTCGCGAACGCGGGCTTGGGGTGGACGGCGACGATGCGCTTGTCGTCGATCCAGACGCGGTCGAAGAGGCGCGTCAGCAGCTGCTGGCGCGGCTGGTAGGCCTGTTCGTGTTGCCAGAAGCGGGTGAAGTCCTCCAGGACGCGGCGGGCCTCGTCGAGGTCGGGGGCGGGACCGGGCGAGAGGGCGTCGAGGTCGGTGTCGAGGGCGCGGCGGCGGGTGAGGTAGTCGCTGCGGTCCAGGTCGCCGATCTCGTAGAGGTCGCGCAGCCGGCGGCGGCGCTCTTCGAGTTGGGCGCGCTGGCGGGCGGTGCCGGCGTCGTCCAGGGTGGTGCCTGCGGAGAGGCGGCGGAGGATCTCCTCGCGGATGGCGGCGGTGGGCTGAAAGTCGGTGAGGAACTCAACGATCTGCTGCTCGATCGCTTGGGCGGGGGCCATGACCTGGTCGCAGGTGTGGCGCTTGCGGCGGGTGGCGCAGACATAGGTCGGCTTGCTGTGGCGACCTGATCCGGTGCCCTGCATGGGGCCTTGGCAGCGCTCGCAACGGGCGATGCCCTTCAGGACGTAGCGTTTGGACGGGCGGCCGGAGACGTTCGTGGTCGTGCGTCGTCGGCGGATGTCCTGGACCTGGTCAAAGAGTGCCTCGTCGATGATCGGCTCATGCCGGCCACGGATGCTCTTGCTGCGGTCTCGTTGGGCGCAGACGTACCCGCAGTAGGAGGCGTTGCCGAGCATGTCGCGCACGGTGTCCGCGCAGAACAGCGCGCCCCGCGTGGTGCGGTGCCCGTGGTCGTTGAGCCAAACGGCAAGACCGCGGGTCGACGGCTGCCCGCTGGCGTAGCGGTGGAACAGCTCCAGCAGCACCGGTGCGCGGGCCACGTCCGGGATGGCGATGGTGTCCTCGCCCTTGACGTACCCCCACGGCAGGCTGCCCGTGAGGAAGCCTGGCGCGCCTTCTCGCGCAGGCCCATCTTCGTCCAGAACGAGAGGCTGACGGAGTAGTACTCGTCGAAGATCTCGTGGATCGATTCGGACAGAAACGCGGCGGGGTCATCGACATCCGTGCCGATCGGCTGGGTCACGGAGATGAGCTCGATCCCCAGTTCCGAACGCAGCAGCTTCTATAGCGCTTGGCCTCGACCGTGTTGCGCGCGAAGCGCGAGGTGTGGAAGACCAGCACGGTGTCGAACTGGTGGGCCATTGCGTCGTCGATGAGGCGCTGAAAGCCGGGGCGCTTGTCGGCGGTCTGGATGACGACGCGGCTCTCAGATGCTGCGGAGGGCCGCACCCATTCCGCCCGGCAGCTGGGCAGTCGCACGGGTGTGCACACGGTGTCGCGCGGCGTGGGCAGCCACCGGGCGGCGCGGTCGATGCTCTTCAGCGCGCCGGTGACGGGCCGGGAGCGCAGGACGTCCGGGTGCCCGGTCCGGACGGCGAGCTCGCCGGCGAGGGCGGCGAGCTCCAGCGTGGGCGGACGGTCACGTACAGGCCGCGCCGCAGCCAGAGCGAACGGCGGGTTGTGCGCGGGCGATGCTCGGCGGTCATCTGGTCAGGGAGGCGGGGTCCTCGGCCTGAACCTGCCGGGCGATGCGCTGGTCGTAGGCGGCGCGGCCGGCAGGGTCGACGTGGTCAGGGCGGCGTCGTCGTCGAAGAGGCGACGGACGAGGTTCTCCACGAATTCGGGGACGAGCGGCTGCACGATCGGGTAGGCGCCAAGCCAGCGCGGGACGGCGACTTCAGCTCGGCGGTGGCTGACGGAGGCGACGATGGCGTCGGCGATCGCGTCGGGCTCGACGCGGTTCGCTCGACGATGCGTGGCATCGGGATGCCGGAGGAGAGTTCGGTGTTGACGATCGAGGGCAGCACCGTCGACAGGGTCACGCCGGTGCCGTGCAGCTCTGCGCGGACGCCTTTGCCGAGGCCGACGACGGCGTGCTTGCTGGCGACGTAGGTCGCCAGGCCGGGAGCTGGACCTTGCCCGCGAGTGAGGCGACGTTGACGATATGACCGCGGCCGCGTTCGCACATGGCGGGCAGGACGAGCCGGGTGCCGGTGATGACGCCGCGGACGTTGACGTCGAGGATCGCGTCCGTGATGGCCTCCTGCTCTTCGGTGAACGCGCCGGCTCCACGTGCGCGAGCAGCCGCCGGCCGTCACGGTCGCGCAGCTCGATGAGGAGGTCGGGCGCGATCGCCCGCTCCCGCCCGGCCGGATCCTTGAACGTCTCGCGGGCGTCGGCTTCGCGATCGATCCCGACGAACTGCAGGCCAGCCTCCCCGGCCTCAGTTGCAAGCACGACGTACAGCTCGCTGATCGCAGCGTTGTGAGACAGCGTCAGCGGATTAGGCGTGCGGCGCTCACCGCGGCGCGGTGGCGCCTGCCCACGGACAAGCGCGTCGCCACGGCGAGTGGGCCACCAGTGATGAGGAGCAGAGCCACTGTCGCGGTAGGGCCTTGTGCGTCCGAGCAAACGAAGCTGATGCAGCCGCTTGGTTCGGTAGCGCATCGTGCGGCCGGGCACCACCGGATGAAGACGCTCCAGCTGGGTCTGCGTGACCACCCGCATCGCTGAAACGGTCTCAAGGATCTCGTGGTCCAGGTCCGACAACCGGGCGGGCACCTGCTCGACGGCCCGCGCGCTGGAGCGTGAAGGCGGCCGCGCGCTCACGCGAAGAAGAAGGGGGTTGACGTGGATATAGAGAGTCGGGGGCGCACCCATCCGCCACATCGCCGACCAGCAGTGGGCATCCCATGCCTGCGAGGTTGCCACTCGCGTGCTGAGCGAATGGCAAGGTCACAAAGGGTCGCGGCGGCGGCCGTCCGCTCAGTCCGCCAAGTGGTTAGCGTGCCGCATCGATGCCAGATGTCGTCCACGAGCTGTTGGCGACCGAGGTCGCGTTGGACAAGCTCGGCGCTCGCGGAATCTCGGCAGACGAGGCCGGACAGACGACGCGCAACCGACACATCCTGGTCCGCAACCCGCAAGCCGGCGCCGAGTCCGGTAAGCGTCGACTCCTCATCGGGATCACCGGCGGCGGGCGGGTCCTGACACTTGTGATCGAGCGCACGATCGAGCCGACGACGTGGCTGATTGTGACCGGCTGGCGCTCGACGGACGTCGAGCGTAACCTTCTCGGGAGGTAGGCAAATGCGCACCGATCCGTGGACATCCGACGATCCGCAGCCCGGCGACTTCGACGCCGTGCTCGCGACGATCGATGATGCCCACGTCGAGCGCCACGACGGCGATCTGCACACGACCCTGCGCATTCTCGTGAGCGTGGAAGGCGAGGATGCGCGACGGTTGCAACGCATCGCCGAGGCACAGGGGAAGACGGCACACGACGTCGTCGCGGAACTCCTCCGCGACGCGGACCGCCCAGCGGCGTAAACAGCACCATCGCGGGGGCGGGTCTTTACGAGCACCAGCGCACCTCGATCCCGCGATGGGTAAAGACAGGAGGCAAGTCCCGTCGCTCCCGCTCCCGTCGCACGATCGCCGGCCGGTCCCGGACTTGGCGCATGTCAACGCTCACCGCGCCCAGGCCCGGCGTGAATCCGACCAGCGACGCGACCGGGCTGATTCATGTGCTCTTGCGGTCAGGTTCGCGGAGGCCGCGATGCAGGGGTGGTCGTACAGCGTTCCGGAAACCGCACCGCTCGACTACCACCCCCGCGGCAGTCAGGGACTGTCGGGACCCCGCTGCTTCAAGAAGCGCTGGAACTCGCCGGCGAACCCGAATGCGTCCTCAGGGACCGTCGCGACCGCGCTGCTTCAAGAAGCGCTGAAACTCGCGGGCGATGACGTCGCCCGAGGGCAGGTCGGAGGGCTTGACGTCGGGCTCGTCCTCGGCGGCGGCCTCCTCCAGGCGCTCGACGAACTCGCGGACCTCGGGGTCGGACTGGACCGCGAGCGAGACCTGGCGCTCGTAGTCCTCGGTCGCGCCCTCCAGGTCGCTGGCGTCGACGTTGATGCCGATCAGCACCTCGAGCTTGCGCACGAGCGCGAGCGCGGCCTTGGGGTTGGGGGCGGCGGCGACGTAGTGGGGGACCGACGCCCACAGGGACACCGAGGGAATCCCGGCCTCCTCGCAGGCCGCGTGCAGGACGCCAGTGATGCCGGTCGGGCCCTCGTAGCTGCCAGTGTCCAGCTCCATGTCCCGCGTCAGCGCCTCGTCGGAGGACAGCCCGGTGATGTGCACGGGCCGGCTGTGGGGAATGTCGGCGAGCAGCGAGCCGAGGGTGACGACCATCTGGACCTCCAGCGACTCCGCGAGGTCGACGACCTGACGGCAGTACGCGCGCCAGCGCATGGACGGCTCGGGACCCTGGAGCAGGATGAGGTCCCGCGTGGCGCGGGGGACGCGCGCCTCGTAGATCTCGACGGACGGCCAGTCGATCTTGCGGGTGCGCCCGTCGGTGAAGGCGATATGGGGGCGGGTGGCCTGGAAGTCGTAGTACTCGTCCGGGTCCAGCTGGGCAAAGCGGGTGGCGCTCAGCGACGAGCCGAGGAACTGCAGCGCCGCCGAGGCGGAGTCCCCCGCGTCGTTCCAGCCGGTGAAGGCGCACACGAGCGCCGGGGCGCGGAGGCCCTCCGGACGGTGCTCCCAGATCAACGGCTGCATCCGAGCCACGGTACACAATGGGGCAATGCCCTCCGCGACCCCGCCGTCGGCGCCTCCGCCCGCCGACGCCGAGGGCGCAGCGTCACCCCCGCCCCCTCCGGGCTCGATCGCCACCTTCCGCGCAGGCGACGTCGTGCGCGGCGTGTACGCCTGCGTACGCAAGGACCGGCTGACCGCGAGGACGGGCTCGACCTACCTCGCGCTGGAGCTGCGCGACCGCACCGGCACGATCGGCGGGCGGATCTTCAAGGACGCGGACGTGGCCGCGGGGCGCTTCGAGCGCGGCGACCTCGTCCGCGTGCAGGCCAAGGTCGAGCGCTTCCGGGACGAGCTGCAGCTCGACGTGGCGCAGATCGCCAAGGCCACCGCCCAGGAGGGCGACCCCGCCGCGTTCCTGCCCGTCGCCTACCGGGACATGGAGGAGCTCGACGGCTTCCTCGAGCACCTGGCCCGCGAGGTCCACGACCCCGGGTACCGCGGGCTGCTGGAGCGCCTCCTTGTCGACGAGGCCCTGCGCACCGCGCTGCGCCGCACGCCGTGCACCCGGGCCGGCCACCACGCCTACCTCGGCGGGCTGCTCGAGCACACCGTCGCCGTCGCCACGCTCGCGCAGGAGACGTGCCTGCTGCACCCGCGTCTGAACAGCGACCTGCTGCTGTGTGCGGCGATCGTCCACGATCTCGGGCACACCCAGGCGTTCAGCTACGGGGCCCAGATCACGTTGAGCGAGGCCGGGCGCCTGCTCGGCCACGTCGAGCTCGGCCTCCGGATCGTCGAGGGCCTCGCCGCCGGGGTGCCCGCGATGGACGAGGCCCACCGCCTGCAGCTCGCCCACTGTGTCCTGACCCACCACGGCCCCGACGGCGCGCCCGGGCGCCGCTTCGGCTCGGTCGAGGCGCTGACCCTGGCCCGCATCAACGCCCTGGACGCCTCCGTGAAGGGCGCGCTGGAGCACGGCCTGCCGTGAGGCGGGGCGGTCAGGTGCGCCTCAGCGCCATCGCCGCCGCCAGCGCGTTGGCCGCCGCGACGGCGGCCAGCAGGTACACGTACCAGCGCCCGTCGACGAACTGGTCGACCTTCCCGCTGAAGGCGAGGATCCCGCCCACGATCCCCAGCGTGATGCCCAGGCTGACGGTGCTGATCGGCCAGCCCCTCGCGGCGACCGCGGCGCCGACGGCGAAGGTCACGCCGATACCGAGGATGTACAGGCCGGAGATGTCGATGTCCTGCGGGCGCTCGTAGCCGGCGTAGGCGACGACCAGGCCCCAGCCGGTCAGGGCGGTGGCCCCCGACCAGTGCCCGCCGTCCCGCCCTCCGACGATCGCTGCGGCCAGGTAGGTGACGCCGAGGATGAGCGGCGTCCAGTAGAAGCGGACCTCGCCCTGGTCGACGAGCAGCTCCATTGCCAGCGCCCCCGCGAGGAAGCAGATGATCTGCCGGACGCGGACGTCGACGGGCTTGCCGGCGTCCACGGCGCGGACGGGTGCGGATGCGGTGGCGGCCATGTCCCGCAGTGTGGCGGGTGGCGTGCCTCGGCCGGACCTGCCACGGCCGCGTTCATGGTGTCGTAAGAAACCGATATCCGGCGGCAAGATGCGGACGAGAGCATGCGCAGCCATGGAGCAACCCCCGACACCGGAGCCCACCATGGCCGATCGGCCGCACCGCCTCATCGTCGTCGCCAATCGCACGTGCCCGTGCCCGGGGCTGATCGAGGAGGTCGCCGACCGGACGCTCGCGCGCTCCGGACACGTCCTCGTGGTCGCGCCCGCCGTGAACTCCCGCCTGCGCCACTGGATGTCCGACTCGGACACCGCCATCGCCGCCGCCGGCGAGCGCCTGAAGGCCGCCGTCGCGCACCTGCGCGACGCCGGCGTCCACGCCGAGGGCGAGGTCGGCGACGCCGACCCGCTGCTGGCCATCGAGGACGCGATGACCACGTTCCCCGCCGACGCCATCATCCTGTCGACGTGGCCGACGGGCACGAGCTGCTGGCTGGAGCGCGACCTGCTGGCCCGGGCGCGGGCCCGCTTCGCCGTCCCGATCGAGCATCTCGTCTCCAAGTACGACGCGCCGGCCCAGATGCCCGCGTACGCCGCGGCCTGAGCGGCGCGAACGGCTGCGGTCGGGCAGCGCGGCCGTCGGGTTATACTTTTGGTATGAAGACGGCGGTCTCGATCCCGGATGCCCTGTTTCACGAAGCCGACGAGCTTGCCAACCGATTGGGCAAGAGCCGCAGCGAGGTCTACCGCGAGGCGCTGGCCGACTACGTTGCGCGTCGCGCGCCGGGCGCGGTCACCCGGGCTCTGGACGCGGTCACCGACGAGACGAGGGCCGACGATCTCGTCTTCGTCACCGAGGCCGCTCGCCGGACGCTCTCGCGCAGTGAATGGTGATCAGCCAGGGAGATGTCTGCTGGGCTTCACTCGGCGACCCGATCGGTTCCGGGCCTGGGTTCCGCAGGCCGGTCGCCATCGTCCAAGGCGACGCCTTCAACGCCAGCCGGATAGCGACGACCGTCGTGGTGCCGCTGACCAGCAACCTCGGGCTCAGTGCCTCCCCGGGCAACGTCGTCCTGAGCGCCGCGCGCACCGGTCTACCGAAAGACTCCGTGGCCACCGTGTCGCAGCTGCTCAGCATCGACCGGCGGCTCCTGTGTGACCGCGTCGGCCATCTCAGGTCCGTCGACCTGGACCTGATCCTGGCCGGCATCGACCTCGTGCTCGGCCGCGAGTAGCCGAGCCTGGTGCGTAACGGGCGGCGAGTGGAGCCTGAGTGCTGCCATGCAGCAACGAGCCTCCACGCAGCGGGACCCCCGCCGCCCGGCGCAGCCCGCAGCGGTCAGATCGGGTAGAAGCGGTCCATCAGCCGCAGCAGCGCCGCGTGCGGGGCGTGTGTGCCCGCGACCGCGCCGAGCCGGTTGACCACGCCGATCACCACCACGCGGCGGCCTGACTCCAGGCCCGCGACGCCGGCCTCGGCCGTGTCGGCCGTCGAGTCGAAGAGGAAGTCCGGCGTCCCGTCGGTGGCGTCGCCGACCCCGGCGACGTCGATGAACTCGGTCCTCATGGCCCCCGGGCACAGGCAGGTCACCGCGACGTCGCGGGGACGCAGTTCGGTGTGCAGGGCCTCGGAAAACGTCCGGACCATCGCCTTCGACGCGCTGTAGGTCGCCTGGCGCACGACGGGCTGAAAGGAGACGGTGGAGGCGACGTTGAGGATCGCCCCCCGGCGGCGCTCGGCCACGTCGACCCCGAGGCCCGACGAGGCGCCGGTGACCAGGGCGGTCGTGGTGGGCGAGGGGGCAGGGAGGGCCATCCCAGGCAGCGTAGTCCGGTCGGGCGCACGCCGCCCGACCCACACGGGCGGCTACGCACCGCCCCTCACCGCGTAGAGGTGGCCGTCCTCGGACCCGATGTACAGCGTGCCGTCCGGGCCGAGCGCCGGGTTGGAGTCGACCGTCGCGCCGGTCGTGATGTCCAGCAGCTTGCGGCCGTCGAAGCTGAACCCGTAGATGTGGCCGACACGCGTGCCGAAGTACACGTCCCCGCGGGAGTCCACGGCGGGCGCGGTCCACACGCCGACGCTGCGCTGCCTGGGCGTCTGGGGGATCCCGACGTAGCGCGCGATCAGCTTGCCGTCCTTGGCCGACAGCCGGTTCACGGCGCCGCGGTGGTCGCCGATGAGCACCGTCCCGTCGGCGGCCGCGGCCGGGGAGGAGTAGGTGAGGGACTTCAGGTTCGACTCCCACCGCTGCTTGCCGTCCGGTCCGTAGGCATGGATGCGCTTGTCGTTGGAGCCGACGAACACCGTCCCGTCCTCGGCCACGGCGGTCGAGACCTCGACGAGCTGGCCCGTTCGGGCCCTCCAGGCGATCTTCCCGCGGTCACCCTCGTCGCGGACGGCGACCACGGACTCGCCGACCCCGCCGTAGACCGTGGTCACGCCGCCCTTGCGCGCCAGCGACGGGCTCGTGAAGGATCCGCCGTCCCCCAGAGACACCGTCCACCTGACCTTCGGCTTGCTCCCACTGACGTCCAGGGCGCGCAGGCCCCCGCCGGCGTCGGCGACGTAGACCGTCCCGTCCTCGCCCAGCGCCGGCGACAGCCCCATCGCCCCCAGGTCCATCCGCCAGCGTTCCTTACCGGTCTTGGACTCGATCCCGAACAGGGTGCTCGACGGCCCGGGCCACAGCAGCAGACCGTCCGGAGTCAGCAGGGGCGAGGTTGTCAGGTCCGAGCCGTAAAAGCCGCCGCCGTCCAGCGTCCAGCGGTCCTTGCCCGTCTTCGGCTCCAGGGCGTGCAGCGTCCCGCCGTTGGACGCGGCGAAGACCACGCCGCCGGGCCCGACGATGGGCCCCGGGACGACCGGCCCCTCGAGCTCGCGCTTCCAGCGCAGCGTTCCGTTCTGCGGGCCGACCACCGGCGCCGAGCCGCTGTGGCGTGCGTCGTGGCCGGCGGCCGGCCAGGGCGCGTAGCCCTCGTCGGGGGGGCCGCCAGGCGGCAGCTTGCTGGGCGCGCGGACGTCGGCCACCACCTCCTTCTGCGGTGCCTTGGCCGGCGCGGCGCCGCTCCTGCCGGCCGGCGAGTCCGATCCTCCCCCGCATCCGGCGACGACGAGGGTGGCGGCGGCGCCGGCGAGCACTCCGAGCACTGAGGGACGCAGCATCCGGCCACCGTCGCAGCGTCGCCTTGCGCGATGCGAAACAGCCGATGAACAAGGGCTCGCCGGTCACTGAACATCCCGTGAACGGGCCTCTTTCCCGCTGTCCGGACGCGCCGCGCCCTGCGACACTCGCAGGATGGCCACCGCTGCGCACACCCGGGGCTCGGTCCTCGTGGTCGACGACGAGCCGACGATCGGGGAGATCGTCGCGCGCTACCTGGATCGCGCGGGGTACGAGACACACACCGCGATCGACGGCCCCGGGGCGATGGAGGCGTTCACCCGCGTGAACCCCGACCTCATCGTCCTGGACCTGATGCTGCCCGGCATCGACGGCCTGGAAGTCATGCGCCGGGTCCGCGAGACACGCGAGCGGCGCACGGCGGTCATCCTCCTCACCGCCAAGGGCGAGGAGTCCGACCGCGTGATCGGCCTGCGCCTGGGGGCAGACGACTACGTGGTCAAGCCGTTCTCCCCGGCCGAGCTCGTCGCCCGGGTCGACGCCGTGCTGCGGCGCATCGACACCGTGCCCGCCCACGAGGCCCCGATCGAGCTGCCGGGCCTCACCGTCGATCCGTCCGCGCGGCGCGTCCACGTCGGCGAGGAGGAGGTCCAGCTCACCCAGCGCGAGTTCGACCTGCTCGTGTTCATGGTCCGCCATCCGGGCCAGGCGTTCACGCGCAACCAGCTCATGGACCACGTGTGGCAGTACTCGTTCTACTCGGACACCTCCACGGTGACCGTCCACATCCGGCGCCTGCGCACGAAGCTCGAGGCCGACCCCGAGCACCCCCGCTGGATCCAGACGGTGTGGGGCGTCGGATACCGGTTCGCGGCATGATCGGCGAGCGCCGGCAGGGCCTGGCCTTCGCGCTGGTCCTGACCGCGGGCATCGTCGGCGTCTCGGCGGTCGGCTACGGGTCGCGCGCAGCGATGCTCTCGCTGATGCTGCTCGGCCCGCTGGGCTTCGCGACGGTGCTCGTCGCGCACTGGTGGACGACGAATCGCCAGCGCGCCAACGGCCTGCGCCGGCAGTTCACCGTCATCGCCTTCGTCGCCGCCGCGCAGTTCGCCTTCGCCGTGCTGCTCTTCGCCCAGCTCATGTTCGTCTCGCGGCACGACGCCTTCTTCGCCGTGGTGCTCGTCGTCTACGCCTCGTCGGTCGCCGCGTGGACCGCCCGGCTGCTGGGCCGGCGCGCGATGGACGACCTGGACGCGGTCCGCCTGACCCTCGAGGCCGTGGGCACAGGACGGCGGGACGTGCGCACCGGCGTCGGCGGGCGTGACGAGATCGCCCAGCTCGCCGCCGACGTGGACGGGATGGTCGAGCGCCTGGACAGCGAGGAGCGGGCGCGGGCGACGCTGATCGCCGCAGTGTCCCACGACCTGCGCACGCCGATCACCTCCCTGCGCCTGCTGGCCGAGGCCATCGACGACGACATCGTCGACGCCGACCAGCGCCGCGACTACGCCGCCCGGATGTCGACCCACGTGCGGGCGCTCGGCGCGCTGATCGACGACCTGTTCGAGCTGACGCGCCTGCAGAGCGGGGACCTGCAGTGGACGATGGAGCGCGTGCGCCTGGACGAGCTCGTCTGCGAGACGGTGGAGGCCATGCGGCCGGCGGCAGGCGCCATCGACGTGCGCGCGGACGTCGGCGGCCCCGCGGCGGCCCGCGCCAACCCGGAGAAGCTCCAGCGCGTGCTGTTCAACCTGATCCAGAACGCGATCCGGCACACCCCGCCCGACGGCGCGATCACCGTGCGCGCCTCGTCGGTCGGCGACGAGGTCGAGATCGAGGTCGCCGACACCGGCGGGGGCATCCCGGACGAGGACCGCGAACGCATCTTCGAGCCGTTCTACCGGGGCGACCGCGCCCGGACGGACGCGGGCGCCGGGCTCGGCCTGGCCATCTGCAGCGCCATCATCGAGGCTCACGGCGGGCGGATCTGGCTGGCCGACTGCGAGGTCGGCACGGCCGTCCGCTTCGCGGTACCGGCGACGCGGGATCCCGCTCCCGCGCCCGTCCCAGCCTGACCAGCCCGTCGGTCAGACGCCAGCGAGCAGCTGCAGCCAGATCTCGCTGCGAGTCGGGAACGCGGGGACCGCGTGGGCCAGGCGCTCCAGCGGCACCTCACCGATGACCGCGATGGTGGCGGCGTGGAGGAAGTCGGCGATCTCGGCGCCGGTGATCGTGGCGCCGACGATCACCCCGCGCTCGTCGTCGATGACGATCCGGGTGGTCCCGGGCGCGTTGCGACCGTAGAAGCTGCCACCCGCGTTCGCCGAGGTGGTGACGTCGACGGCACGCGCAGTGATCCCGGCGGCCAGGGCGTCTGAGAGGGTGTGGCCCACGGCGGCGACCTGCGGCTCGGTGAACGTCACGCGCGGGGACAGCGCCCCGTCGCTGCGCAGCTGCGTCGTCTTCCCGAGGATCTCGTCGGCGGCCAGGCGCGCCTGGTACTTGCCCATGTGCGTGAGCAGGGCCCGGCCGTTGGCGTCGCCCACGGCGTAGAGCCAGTCGTGGCCGGGAACGCGCATCGTGTCGTCGACCTCGAGGAACCCTCGCTCACTGGGCCGCACGCCGATGCTGTCCAGGCCGATGTCCTCCAGCGGCACGTGCCGCCCGGCGGCGATCAGCACCTCGGCCGCCTCCACCGTGTCGCCGCCGGCGAGGGTGACGGTGACGGGCCCGTCCTTACCCTTGCGCGTCACGCGCTCCACCCGCACACCCGTGCGCACCTCGACGCCGAGGCGTTCCATTCCCTCGGCCACGAGCTGCGAGGCGAAGGGCTCTTCCTTGAGCAGCAGCCGGTCGCCGCCCTCGAGCAGCGTGACCTGGGACCCGAGGGACTGCCAGGCCTGCGCCATCTCGGACCCGATCGGGCCACCGCCGATCACGATCATGCTCGCGGGGACGTCCTTGCGCGTCGTGATCTCGCGGTTGGTGAGCGGCATGGCGTCCGCCAGGCCCTCGATCGGCGGGACGGCCGCCCGGCTGCCGACCGCGACCATGACCGCGCGGCGGGCCGTCAGGCGCTCCCCGCCGGTGACTACCACCGCGCGCTCGCCGTCCAGGCGCCCGTGTCCGCGGACCAGCGCGATCCCCTTGTCCTGCAGCCAGGGGAGCTGTGCAGCATCGTCGAGGTCGTGGATGACCTCGTCGCGCCGCGCGAGCACCGCAGCGGCGTCCAGCGTCCCGGTCACCGCCTCGGCGGCGCCGGGGATCCGCGCGACCTCGTCCAGGACCTGGAACGGGCGCAGCAGCGCCTTGGAGGGCATGCACCCGTAGTAGCTGCACTCGCCGCCGACGAGGTGCTCCTCGACGATGGCCACCTGCAGTCCGGCTCCGGCGAGCTGACCCGCGGCGACCTCGCCGCCCGGCCCGGCCCCGATGATGACGACGTCGTACTCGTGTTCGGACATGGCGGCATCATGCCCCGTAAGCGGTGACGGCGAGCGAAACTACGGGCCGGCCTTGGTGACGAACGATGCGAAAGCCTCCCGGGAGGTTATGAAGCGTGTCCGATCGCAGGACGCCGTGCGGCCCGCAGCAGCCGGTAGGCGACGTAGAGCTGCAGGCCGGCGAACGACAGCTCGACGGCCCGCGCCGGGAGGGCGTTGACGAGCGCGACACCGCTCACCGCCCCCGGCACGGCGAGCGCCCCGACGATGACGCCCTCACGGATGCGCAGGTTGCCGTAGCGGTGCTGGCGCCAGGCTCCGACCAGGGCCACGGGCACGATCGCCAGCAGCGACGTGGCCTCCGCGTCGACCTGGCTCAGCCCCACGACCGTGACGAGGGCGGGCACGAACAGCGCCCCGCCCCCGACTCCGAGCATGCCCGCGAGCATCCCGGCCAGCACCCCGATGACGACGACCTCGACCACCATTCAGCGCACCACGAGATCCACGGCACTGGCCACGAGCAGCAGGGCGAAGACGACGGAGACCGCCTCGGGCCGCACGCGCTGCTGCAGTGCCGTCCCGGCGATCACGCCGGCCACGGCGGGCAGGCCGATGAGCAGACCGTCCCGGACGTGCAGGTTGCCGTAAGCGCCGTGGGCCACCGCGGCGGTCGCGGCGATGATCGCGATCGCCGCCAGCGACGTGCCGGTGGCCTCACGCTCCCCGTAGCCGAGCCACAGGATGAGCAGCGGGACGATCACCGTCCCGCCCCCGACCCCGAACAGGCCGCTGAACAGGCCGGCCGCCGTCCCGCAGGCCGCGAGGAGGAGCAGGCGGCGGCGTTCCATCCCGCCATCGTAGGCGCGGTCATCGCTCTGCCACACTGAAGGGGTGTCCGTGGCCGCCTCATCGTTGCACGACGCGCTGGCGCCTCTGCTCGCCGCCCCGGCCCGCGCCGCGGTCCTGCTGGACGTCGACGGAACGCTGGCCCCGATCGTCCGCCACGCGGACGACGCCCACGTGCCCGAGGGCACCCGCCGGCCGCTCATCACGGTCGCCAAGCGCTACGGCTACGTCGCCTGCGTCAGCGGCCGCCGCGCGGCCATCGCCCGGCGGATCGTCTCCCTCGGCTCGATCACCTATCTGGGCAACCACGGCAGCGAGGTGCTGCCCGGCGGCGCATCGACGGTGACCGTCGACCCCGAGCTCGCGGCCTGGAGCGCCCGGATCCGCGCGTTCGCCACCGCCGAGTTGGACCGTGACGAGGTCCGCCGGACGCGGGTGCGCGGTGAGGACAAGGACGCGATCGCCGCCTTTCACTGGCGCGGTGCGCCCGACGAGGACGCAGCGGCCGCCGTCGCCGAGGAGATCGCTGCGCGCGCGGAGGCTGACGGGTTCGTCCTGCACCGGGGGAGGAAGGTGCTGGAGGTGCGCCCGCCTGTGGCCATGGACAAGGGCCTGGGCATCGAGCGCGAGCTGGCCGAGCGCGGGTTGCTGTCGGCCGTCTACGTCGGTGACGACCGCACGGACCTGGATGCCTTCGCCGGCCTGCGCCGCCTGGTGGCCGGCGGGCACCTCCAGGCTGCGGTCTGCGTCGGGGTGCGCTCCGACGAGACCCCCGTCGAGCTGGAGCGCGACGCCGACGTCCTCGTCGAGGGGCCGGCCGGCGTCCGGGAGCTGCTCGACGTGCTGGCCGCCGTCGCGGGGTAGGCGCAGGCGGTGCGCTTCGTCGACCTGCTGCGCACCGCCGTCCTGCTGTTCGGCGCGGCGGCGACCACGCTGGCCGTGGTGTGCGTGGTCGGCGCCACGGCCGACGCCGACGGCGAGCTCGTCCTCTACGCCACCGCCTGGTGGCTGATCGCGTCGATCCTGGGCTCGTACGTCGGGCGCCGCCACGACGCCAGCCCGCCGATCGCCAAGCTCCTGGCCGACGCCCGGGCGGCCACGACGATGCCCGACGTCCAGCCCGGCCGGATCGTCCTGAACCGCCTGTGGCCGCTGCTGCTGACGACGGTCGCCGCGTGCGCGCTGGCCTTCCTCGCCCCCCAGATCCCCGGAATCGCGGCCGGCTTCGCGATCGTCTGGGCTCTGGCCTGGCGCCGCCAGTCCCTCGCCGTCACGGCGATCGAGGAGCGCGACGGCGTGCAGTTCTACGTCCAGCCCACGTCGCCCGTGCGCCCGGTGAAGCTGACGCGCCTGCCGGGGATGCGGCGCGAGGTCCCGACCGTCGACGGCACCCCCTCCTCCTGATGGACAGGAAGCCAAGTCGGTTCGGCACCGTGAGAACGTTGAGCGCGAGCCGCCGGCGAGTCGTCCCGCGTTCTCGCATTGGACGGGCTGGCCCCCAGGCGAGCTCGTCCACCAAACCCCCAGGCGAGCACGTCCACGTACTGGTCGTGGCGCTGGGGTCCACGGCCGGCCTGCGGCGCGCCGAGGAGGATCTTGTCGGCGCGCTGCGGCGGGCGGGCCTCCGGGTCGCGGTGACCGTCGCGGCTCCCCAGAGCGACGTGCGCACGCTGATGCTCACGGATCTGCGCTGGGCGTGGGCGGCGCGCCGCGCCGCGGTCCGCGGCATCGCCGAGCACGCTCCGCGGGCGGTCGTCTATTCGACGACCACCGCCGCGCTGCTGTGGCCGCGGCCGGGGGCGATCCGCTTCGACGCTCCGGCGGCCGCCAACCGCCCGGGGCGCCCCGGGCTCTGGCAGCGGCCGCTCGAGCGCCGCCGCCTGGCGCAGGCACCGCTGCTCGTCCCCCAGGACGCGCGGGCCCTGGACGAGCTGCCGGGCGGCCAGGCACGCTGGGAGTCCGGAGCCGTCGTCGTCCCGATCGCCGTCGAGCCGTCGTCCCCCGACCCCGCCGGCCACACGCGGGACGTCGCCGCGGTGACCTACGCCACCAACCCCCACAAGAAGGGTCTGGACCGCGTCCTGGAGGCGTGGGCGCTGGCGCGGCGCGACGGCGAGGAGCTCTTGGTCTGCGGCATCGACGCCGTCCCCGACGCGCTCGGCCCGGTCCCGCCCGGCGTCCGCCTGACCGGCATGCTCGACGCCGGCGGCTACCGGGCGCTGCTGCGCCGCGCCCGCGTCTACGTCACCGCCCCCCGGCGTGAGGATCACGGCCTGGCCCAGCTGGAGGCCCTGGCCGACGGTTGCGGGCTCGTGACGACCGCCGCGCCCGGCCCGTACGCCGCCCTGCCGCTGGCCCGCACGCTGGACGCGCGCTGGGTCGTCGAGGAAGCGGACGACCCCGCGGCCCTGGCGGCCGCCCTGCGCGCCGCGCTCGACGATCCGCCCGCCGACCTGGCCGGACGTGCCCGCGCCGCGATCGCGGCCCACCGCCGGGGCGCGGTCGACGGCGCCGTCGCCGATCGGCTCGTCCCGCGACTACTGCGTTGACACCGGGACCCGTCGAGGACACACGCACCGAGGACGGTGAGCCGTCACTTGACTCGGATAGCGCGAGCGGAATGACGGTTCACCTTACGACGGGACGGTGAGCCGTCACTTGACTCGGATAGCGCGAGCGGAATGACGGTTCACCTTACGCCGGACCCCATCATTGGTGGGCAGCGCGCCGGTCGCGGCGGGCCGCGCGGCTCAGCCTCGCTTGCGCAGCCGGTCCACCTCGGCCCACGGCCGCGTGTTGGCCACCTGCGCGGCGGTGATCCAGCCGCGCCGGGCGGTCGCGATCCCCCAGCCGGTGACGCCGAGCTTCTCGGGCCCGTGCGCGTCGGAGTCGATGAGCAGCAGGACGCCGGCCTCCGCGGCCGCGCGCGCGTGGACGTCGTGCAGGTCGCGGCGGTCGGGCGCCGAGTTGATCTCGAGGAACGTGCCGCTCCGCGCGGCGACGGCGATGACGGCATCCATGTCGACGGGGTAGGCGGGACGGGCCTCGATCTTGCGACCGGTCGGGTGCCCGAGCGCGTGGACGGACGGGTGCTCCAGCGCGGCGACGATCCGCTTGGTCATCGTCGGCTCGTCCATCGCGAACTGGGTGTGCACGGAGGCGATGACCCAGTCCAGCTGCGCGAGCAGGTCGTCGGCGTAGTCCAGCGTGCCGTCGGGCAGGATGTTGACCTCGCTGCCGGCGAGGATGGTGATGCCCTCGATCTCGGCGTCAGCCTTGCGCACCCGCTCGATCTGGCTCAGCAGCTCGTCGGGGCTGACATCGTCCCCGAAGCCGTGCGACGCCGAGTGGTCGGTGATCGCGATGTACGACAGGCCGCGCTCGCGGGCGGCGAGCGCCATCTCGGTGATCGTGCCGCGCCCGTCGGAGGCGACGGTGTGCATGTGCAGATCCCC
>JBBSUL010000045.1:0-22323 GCA_038234375.1 Solirubrobacterales bacterium
CGGCTGCCCCCTGGGCAACCTCATCCCCGACTGGAACGACCTCGTCTACCGCGACCGCTGGCCGGACGCGATCCGCCAGCTGCACGCGACGAACAACTTCCCCGAGTTCACCGGCCGCCTGTGCCCCGCCCCGTGCGAGGCCGCCTGCGTCCTGGAGATCCGCGAGGGCGACGCCGTCACCATCAAGCAGGTCGAGAACGCGATCATCGACACCGCCTGGGAGAACGGCTGGGTCGTCCCCGAGCCGCCGTCGCAGGAGACCGGCATGCGCGCCGCGGTCATCGGCGCGGGCCCCGCCGGGCTGGCCGCCGCCCAGCAGCTGCGCCGGGCCGGTCACCAGGTCGTGCTCTACGAACGCGACGAGGCCGCCGGCGGGCTCATGCGCTTCGGCGTCCCGGACTTCAAGATCGAGAAGCACGTCATCCAGCGGCGCGTGCAGCAGCTGATCGACGAGGGTGTGGACATCCGCTGCGGCGTCGAGGTCGGCGTGCAGGTGACCGCCGAGCAGCTGCAGGACGAGTACGACGCCGTCGTGCTCAGCACCGGATCGCGGGTCCCGCGCGACCTCGACGTCCCCGGCCGTGAGCTGGAGGGCATCCATCCGGCGTTGGACTACCTGTACGTGCGCAACCGCGCCGTGGCCAGCGGCGACCCCGTCCCGGGCGAGATCACCGCGGCGGGCAAGCACGTCGTCGTCATCGGCGGCGGAGACACCGGCGCAGACTGCGTGGGCAACTCCCTGCGCGAGGGGGCCATCTCCGTGGCCCAGCTGGAGCTGCTGCCCGAGCCGCCGGAGCACCGCCCGGACGACCGCACCCCGTGGCCGCTGTGGCCGCAGAAGTACCGGCTGTCCTACGCGATGGAGGAGGGCCGCGCCGCCGGCCTGGCCGAGCAGGACTACTCGATCGTCACCACCCACCTGACCGGGGAGGACGGGAAGGTGTCGCGGCTGCACCACGCCCAGGCTGCGCCCGCGCCGCCGTTCGCGCCCGTCGAGGGCACCGAGGGGACGATCAAGGCCGAGCTCGTGCTGCTGGCCATGGGCTTCCTGCACCCCGAGCCCAGGCTCATCGACCAGTTCGGCCTGGCCAAGGACCCTCGCGGCAACATCAAGGCGGGGACCTACCAGACGTCCGAGACCGGCGTGTTCGCCGCCGGCGACTGCCGCCGCGGCCAGTCGCTCATCGTGTGGGCGATCAACGAGGGCCGTCAGGCGGCCCGCATGGCCGACCGCTACCTGACGAAGCTCGCCGGGGAGCGCCCCGAGCCGGTGATGGTCGGCGGCGGCGACGCCGACGAGGGCCCCGAGGGGCCGCCGAACAAGCCGACCGGCGCGCTGTAGCGCCTACTCGAGCGACCGCTGCAGGCGCGCCAGGGAGTCGTCCCACGCCGCACCGGTCCGGGTGATCCAGTCCACGGCGTCGGACATGGGGGCGGGGACGAGCTCGTAGCGGACCTCGCGGCCTGACGGCGTGGCCCGCGCCAGCCCGGCCTCGCGCAGCGCCGCCAGGTGCTTGGTGACGGCCTGGCGGCTCACGGGCAGGTCGGCGGCGATCGCCGACGCGGTCAGGGTGCCCTGCTGCGCCAGGGCCTGGACGACGCGCCGCCGGGTGGGGTCGCTCAGCGCGTGAAAGACCGCGCCGGCGCGAGCGTCGTTCATGCCGCGACGAGCATCGGCCCGCGGAAGGCTCCGCCGACCGCCTCGTCGGCGACGGCGCGCACGAGGCGCACCGGCATCTCCACCACCACGAGGCGGGTGCGGCCGCCGGGGGCGTCGTCGACGGTCAGCTCCACCAGCGTGGGTTCCTCGCCGTCGGCCGCCCAGCGCAGCGCCACGCGCCGGCCGGGGAGGACCTCCTCGACGACGACGTCGCGCACGGTGCCGTCGCGGTCGGTGATCGTGCCCGTCGCACCTTCGTGGAGGTCCACGTCCACGGTGGCGGCCAGCCATCGGGCCAGACGGCCGGGGTCGGTCAGCGCGCGCCACACGGCGGCCCGGCCGGCGTCGAGGGTCACGTCCCGGCGGACGACGTCTTCTTGCAACTCCATGGTTGCGGATGCTAGCGTCATCCGCAGATCGCAACCAAACGGTTGCGTTATCCACGAACCACCGGAGGCCCACCCGCCATGCCCCTCGTCCCCATGGTCGTCGAGCAGTCCCCCCGGGGGGAGCGCTCGTTCGACATCTACTCGCGCCTGCTCAACGACCGCGTCGTCTTCCTCGGCAGCCAGATCGACGACGAGGTCGCCAACCTCGTCGTCGCGCAGCTGCTGCACCTGGAGGCCGACGCGCCCGACAAGGACATCTCCTTGTACATCAACTCCCCGGGCGGCGGCGCGTACGCCGCCCTGGCCATGCTCGACGCCATCCGGTACGTCCGCTGCGACGTGCGGACGATCTGCTGCGGGATCGCGATGAGCGGCGGATCGCTCATCCTGAGCGCCGGCACGCCGGGCAAGCGCCTCGTGCTGCCCAACTGCCGCGTCCTCATCCACCAGCCCTCCGGCGGCTTCCAGGGCCAGTCCACCGACATCGGGATCCACGCCCGCGAGGCGCTGGCCCTGCGCGAGCGGATGGAGGAGCTGTACGCGGCCACGACCGGCCAGGACCTAGGCCAGATCCACGCCGACATGGAACGCGACTGCTTCTTCACGGCCGAGGAGGCGGTGGCCTACGGCCTGGCCGACCGGGTCATCGACACCCACCAGGCGCGCGCCAACGGCGCAGGACTGAGGTAGCGCGGGGCGGCGTCTTGAGGTGTCCCTCAGGCGATTCGAGCACACTCCGGGGCTCATGGATGCCTCGTTCCTGCTCTGGCTGGCCCTGGCCGGCCTCGTCGCCATCAGCTTCGTCGTCGACTTCAAGCTCTTCGAGCCCGGTGACCACGAGGAGCCGTCCATGCGCCGGGCGGCGGTGTGGAGCGTGGGCTGGGTTGTGCTCGCCTTCGCCTTCGGGGCGTTCATCTGGCTGCAGTACGGCTCCGGCCCGGGCGGGCAGTTCGTCACCGGCTACCTGCTGGAGCGCTCGCTGTCGCTGGACAACCTCTTCGTCTTCGTCCTCATCTTCGGGGGCATGGGCGTCGCGCACGCCGAGCGCCAGAAGCTCCTGGAGTACGGCATCATCATCGCGCTGGGCCTGCGCCTGGTGTTCATCGTCGCGGGCGCCGCGCTCGTGCAGTCCCTCGACGTCGTCCTGTACCTGTTCGGAGCGATCCTGCTGTACACGGGCGTGAAGATGGCGCTGCATCGAGGCGAGCAGGAGACCGTCGACCCCGAGTCCAACCCCGGCGTGCGCCTGCTGCGGCGGGTGGCCCCCGGCGCGTCGGCAGGCGCGGCGGTCATCGCCGCGATCGCCGCCGCCGACGTCGTCTTCGCGGTCGACTCGATCCCCGCCATCTTCGGCGTGACCACCGACACGTTCATCATCTTCGCCGCCAACGCGTTCGCGCTGCTGGGCATGCGGGCGCTGTACGCGCTCCTGGAGGGGGCGGCCGATCGCTTCGAGCACCTCAAGCTCGGGCTGGCCTTCATCCTCGTGTTCATCGGGGCCAAGATGCTGACCGAGGACCTCGTCCACCTGCCGGTCGCCGTGTCGCTGGTGGTGATCGTGCTCACGCTGGCCGTCTCGGTCCTGGCGTCGCTGCGCAGCGACGGCGGCGGGCCGCCGGACCCCGGCGATCCGCCCGGTCCCGAGGTGCGGCCGGGCCCGCCGCGGACCGCCACCACGGCCTGAGGACCGCGCGTCGGTCACACTGCGCCGCCCATGCCGCCCCGAATCGCACCCACCACGTCGGCGCCCGGCTCGGGCGCCCGCGCCGTCGGCCGGCGGGCACGCACGAAGGCCGCCAACCGGCAGGCGATCCTCGACGCCGCGCTGCGGGTCTTCAGCGACGTCGGCTACGGCGCGGCCTCGGTCCGGGACATCGTCCGGGAGACCGACCTGGCCACCGGGACGTTCTACAACTACTTCCCGGACAAGGAGGCCGTGCTTCGCGTCCTGGTCGACGAGACCGCCATCGAGACCCGGGTGCGGGTGCGCGCCGCGCGCCGGGCGGCCGCGGACCTTGAGGGCTTCGTCCGCGACGGCTACCGCGCCTACTTCGAGCACCTGGCCTCCGACCCCCGGGTCTTCGAGGTCCTGCGCCGGAACGCGGGGACGATCCGTGCGCTGTTCGAGGAGCCGGCCATCGGGGCGGGCACCACCGAGCTGGCCGAGGACCTGCACGAGGCCATCAGGGCGGGCATCGTGCCCGACCTGGACGCCGACTACACAGCCCGCGCGATGGTCGGCGCCGCGTTCGAGGTCGCGGTCCTCATGCTCGAGCGTGAGCCCGTGGACGTCGACGCGGCGGTCGCCTTCCTGTCGGGGCTGTTCCTCGGCGGGTTCCACGCGGCCCGCTGACCGGGTTGGGTGTCGCGCTGCGGGCCGCCGGTCACTAGGCTGTGGAGGCGTCGCCATCCCTTCCGTCCTGCTTAGGAATCTGCGTACCATGCGCCGCCTTGTGCTGCTGTCCTGCGTGCTGCTCACCGGCCTGGTCGTGGCCCCGTCCGCCCAGGCGGCCTTCTCGGTCGGGATCTCCGACCAGTTGGCCAAGACGTTCCCCAACCCGAAGTTCACGGCGCTGAAGACGACCGTCGCCCGCTACATCGCGCCCTACGACGTGATGAGCGACCCGCGTCAACTGCAGCTCATGGATATCTGGATCACCCTCGCCCGGGCGGACAAACAGCGGATTCTCATCTCCTTCGAGCACTCGCGCACGGCAGGCAAGGAGGCGAAGATGCCGACGATCGCCGCCTACACGAAGGCGATCAAGGCCTTCAAGAGCACGTACGGACGGTTCGTGCAGGACATCTCGCCGTGGAACGAGGTCAACGTCTGCCAGAAGAACGGGCGGACCGAGGGGCAGCCGACGAAGCTGTGCAAGGACCCCAAGCTCGCCGCGTCCGTGTACCGCGCGGCCAAGAAGGTCTTCCCGCGCAACCGGATCGTCGTCCTGGACTTCCTCGACGGCAGCAACCCGTCGTCGGCGATCAGCTATGTGCGGCGCTTCAAGAAGTCGGCCAAGCCGTCAAGCAAGGCGATCTGGGGTTTGCACAACTACTCCGACACCAACCGCTACAGCGACAAGACCCAGCGGACCAAGAAGCTGCTCAAGGAGATCGGCAAGGGCGAGATCTGGCTGACGGAGACCGGGGGCCAGGTCACCTTCCAGAAGCGCTCGGTCGCCGAGGGCCAGAAGTTCGCGGCCAAGGCCCTGGGCTGCATGTTCTACATCGCTGGCAAGTACAAGCAGATCAAGCGGGTGTACGTCTACAACTTCAACGGCGCCCCTGAGAACGCGGGGCTGACCTTCGACTCGGGGCTCGTCGGCGACGACGGCGTCACCGAGCGCGACGGCTACGCCATCGTCAAGACCCGCAAGTCGATCAAGTGCAGCAAGTAGGCACCGGAGGCTGGGCGGTCGCGGTACGGCGGGCGTAGAATCCCGCCACGTGCCCACGTTCTGTCGCCACTCCCGCCTGGAGGAGAACTGCCCGATCTGCTCGCGCAAGCCCCGCGTGAAGCCGGGCACGGTGACCGGCCAGGCCTCGTCCCGAATGGCCAAGGACGCGGCCGCCGCCCGGGCCGCGAAACGGGCTCCGGCGGGGAAGACCCCCGCGCGCCGGCGAACCCCGAGGGCCGGCGGCCTGACGGTCCGGCGCGTGCATCGGGCGGTCGAGGACGGCTACGAGCACGAGCTGATGCCGGGGGTGCGGGCGTCCGAGGACGCCCGGCACCTGGCGGCCGAGCTGGCGTTCGCGACCGCCCGGGTGGACGAGCTGCGCACCGACCCGCCGGGCCTCCTGCGGGAAGTGGCGTCGGACCCGGACCCCGAGGAGGCGCTGTGGACGGTCTTCCTCACCGCCTACCTGTCTCCGCTCCAGGACGCCGAGGATCCGTTCGCCGCGATCACCGGTGCGCGCACCCGCTGGGCCGACGGGGACCTGCCGGAGCTGAAAGGGGTCGCCACGGGGCCAAGGACGGGGTACGACGCCCGGCGCGGGACCGACACACTCACCGCCTACCGCGCGCAGGCGCAGAAGGCCGGCGGCCAGGTGGCGCTGCTGTCCGCCGAGGCGTCGCTGACGTCCGCCCGGCGCTTCGAGCGTGCCTTCGAGCGCCTGTCGCTGCCCCGCTTCGCGCGGGCGCCGCGGTACGAGCTGCTCGTCCTCGCCGGGGGCCTGGGCCTCGTGGACGTCTGGCCCTCGTCGCTGCTACTGGCCGCCGCCGAGCCCACGGATCCCACGCTGCTGGCCGCCAAGCGGATCTTCGGTATCGGGGATGCCATCAACCTCCAGCGGCGGGCCGGGGCGCTCCTGGCCGCGGTCCAGGCGCCGGCCGCCGCGCTGGACCTCGCGCTCGTCAACTGGGGCCGGCCGCCCGGTGAGCGCATCACCGCCGGCAGCGCCCTGGGTGACGATCCCGACCCCGCCGTCCGCGGGCGCATCGCGGCCGTGCTCGGGGTCCCGGACGAGGGCGAGCCGGAGCCGGCAGCGATGGGGTGAGACACATCCGCCCGCACGGGCCTCACCGGCGTATCCGGGGAAGGCGACGAGGAACGGACGGGCGCGATGCAGCAGGCGGCAGCAGCCGGCACGGTGGGGGACAGCACGCAGCGCCCGCGCGGTCCGGACGCGGATCTCGGCTCGGAGCCGGCCCCGCGCCGGACGGCGGCGGAGAACGAGACGCTCGTCATCGCCACCATCCAGAGGCACGCGGACACGCTGCTGCGGGTGGCGCGCCGCAACTCCCTGTGCGAGGACGACGCCGCCGATGCCTACCAGCGCGCGATGGAGATCTTCGTGCGCCGCGCGGGGCGCCTGGAGGCCGCGACGGTGGAGCGGTGGCTGTGCCGCGTCGTGCGACACGAGGCGATTGCCGTCCGCGAGCAGCGCCGGCGCGGCCTCGGCGCCGTGGCCGTCGCCGTGGAGCCCGACCTCCTGGAGGCGCGGCACGCCGCCTCGCCCGAGGAGCGCGTCATCGAGATCGAGGCGATCGCCCAGGCCGCCGAGGCGCTCGGCAGTCTGAAGCCCGCCGAGCGCCAAGCACTGTCACAGCAGGCCGCCGGCCGCACCTACTCCCAGATCGCCGAGCGGTCCGGGTGGACCCAGACGAAGGTCAACCGGTGCCTGGTGGAGGGACGTCGGCGCTTCGCCGCCCGAAAGACCGCGATCGACACCGGCGAGGAGTGCGAGCGCTGGCGTGCGGCGCTCGCCGCCCTGGTCAGCGGCAAGGCGAGCGCGCGGGAGCTCAGCGCGGTGCGCCCGCACCTGCGCAACTGCCAGGCCTGCCAGGCCCACGTCCGCGGCCTGTACCGCGACGCGGCGCACGTGGACGGCGTGGTGCCGGTCGCGCTCGGTGGCGGGGGCCTGGACCAGGTGAGCGGCGGCCGGCTGACGGGATGGTTCTCGCGGATCCACGATGCCGTCGGTTTCCACGTGCAGGAGCGCCTGACCGCGCAGTTGATCACCATGCAGACGGCGGCCGACACCGTGTCGGGGGCCAAGGTGGCGGCGGTGGCCGCGTCGGCGGCGGCGCTCGCCGGGGGCGGGGCCGCGGTGGTGCAACAGGAGCGCGCAAAGGACCCGAAGCCGTCGGCGGCCCGGGCCCACCGGACCACGCCACCGGCCGCGGCACGTCCGGCGCCGGCCCCTCGGACCGGCGCCGCGCCGGCTCCCGTCGTAGCGGCGGTGACGCGCCCGGCGGCCTCGGCGAGGCCGGCGCCGGCTGGAGGGTCGGCGGCGCCGGGCCCCAGCACTACGCGGACGGCGTCGGCGTCCCGTCCGCCGCAGTCCTCGGCACCGGCCGAGTTCAGCAGCGGGCACACCGTGGCGCCGGTCGGGGCCCGGACCGTGAGCGCCGGCCCGGCGAGCTCCGCGACGGCGCCCACGCGCCGCGCGCCGGCGGCCTCCGGCGGCGAGTTCTCCTCCGGTGGGTCGTCGACCCCCGCGCCCGCGGTGGGCCCGAGTGCCGGCACGGAGTTCGCGCCGTAGCTCCCGCGGCTCCGCGGTGACCGGTGTGGCCCGCGGGGGTGCGTGGAGGGTGAGTGTCCTGTGATGTCACTCAGGTTCCACGCACCGCCGGGCGTCGACGTCAGGCGTCCAGCAGGGCGGCCAGCTCCGCCGGCTCGACGACCGGCGCCCGGCAGGCGAAGCTCTCGCACACGTACGCGGCGGCGCGGCCGTCCACGGGGGTGCGGCCGGCCAGCAGGGGGACCCCGCCGTCGTCGGCGCCGTCGCCGCCGGTGAGCACCACGTCGCCGCGCCGGGTGGAGCGCACGACGGCGACGAGGGCCTCCCGCTGCTCCGGCGGCCCCACGATCGCCACCTCGCGCACGGGCGCCAGCGCGAAGTCCAGGGCCTGGAGCAGGTGGGCGAACGCCCCCGGGTGCCGGCCGGCGATCTCGTGCAGCAGCGCCAGCTGGGAGCGGGCGGCCTCGTCGTAGCGGTGCTCGCCGGTGAGCGCGGACAGGCGCAGCAGCCCGAACGCGGCCGCCGACCCGCCGGCGGGGATGGGGGAGTCCTCCAGGTCCTTGCGCCGGGCCAGCAGGCGCTCGTGGTCGTCGGCGGTGGAGAAGAAACCGCCGTGCTCGGGGTCGTGGAAATGCGTCAGCAACGTGTCGGCCAGCGAGATCGCCTCGTGCAGCCAGCGCGGTTCGAAGGTGGCCTCGTGCAGGTCGACCATGGCCTCCAGCAGGAACGCGTGGTCCTCCAGGTAGGCGGGCAGCCTGGCCGTCCCCGTGCTGTAGGTCCGCAGCAGGCGGCCGCCGGCGTCCCGCAGCTCGTCCAGCACGAACTCCGCGCACCCGCGGGCGGCGTCCAGGTAGTCGGCGCGGCCCAGCACGACGCCGGCGTCGGCCAGCGCGCTGATCATCAGCGCGTTCCACGCGGTCAGGCGCTTGTCGTCCAGGCCGGGCCATACGCGGCGCGCCCGGACCACGTACAGGGTCCGGCGGATCCGCGCGCACGCTGCCGCGGCGGGCCGGGGGCCGCGGTCCTCGAGGATGTTCAGGCCCGGATCGCCGGGGGCCGGCGGGCGGTGCGGGTCGACGAAGTTGCCCGCCTCGGTCGCGCCGAGCCACCGGATGCCGTCGTCCGCGTCCTCGCCGAGCACCGCCCGGAGCTCGGTGAGCGTCCACACGTAGAAGCGGCCCTCGACGCCTTCGCTGTCGGCGTCCAGGGCGCTGTAGAACCCGCCCTCCGGGGCGCGCATCTCGCGCAGGGCCCAATCCAGGGTCTGCTCGCACACCGCTCGCAGCGCGTCGTCGCCGGTCAGCTGCCAGCCGTGCAGGTAGGCGCGGGCCAGGAGCGCGTTGTCGTAGAGCATCTTCTCGAAGTGGGGGACCGTCCACGTCGCGTCGACGCTGTAGCGGGCGAAGCCCCCGCCGATCTGGTCGTGGATGCCCCCGCCGGCCATGCACTTCAGCGAGTGCACGGTCGTGGTCGTGTCCCCGCGGCGCAGGAGGTACTCGATCGTGGAGGCGGACGGGAACTTGGGCGCCCGGCCCCAGCCGCCGTCGACGGAGTCGTGCAGCTCCCGCAGGCGCGTCACCGCCGCGTCGAGGGTGGACGCGCTGAGCGGGCTCTCCGGCGCCCGCAGACGCGCCCCGCCGCTCAGGCGCTCGGCGATCGGGCCGGCGGTGGCCCGGATCTCGTCCGCCCGCTCCCGCCACGCCTCGGCCACCGCCTCGAGCACCTGGACCCAAGATGGCATGCCCTGGCGCGTCTGCGGGGGGAAGTAGGTGCCCCCGTGGAAGGGCACCTGGCCGGGGGTGAGGAACACGTTCAGCGGCCAGCCCCCGTGGCCGGTGGCCGATTGGACGTAGTCCATGGCGATCGCGTCGACGTCGGGGCGCTCCTCGCGGTCGACCTTGACGCACACGAAGTGCGCGTTCATGACCCGCGCGGTCGCCGGGTCCTCGAAGGACTCGTGCTCCATGACGTGGCACCAGTGGCAGGCGGAGTAGCCGATCGACACGAGCAGCGGCTTGTCCTCGGCGGCCGCCCGCGCCAGCGCCTCCGGGCCCCACGGCAGCCAGTCCACGGGGTTGTCCTGGTGCTGGAGCAGGTACGGCGAGGTCTCACGGGCAAGGGCGTTGGCCATGTCCCGCCAGCCTAGACGGGGTTGCCCGGGACCCCGCGATAGCCTCCGGGCATGTCCGAGGACCGCCGATCCGTCACCGCCCTGGGCGCCCCGGGCGCCGTCGGACCCTACAGCCACGGCATCGTCAGTGGTGGGCTGCTGTTCTGCTCCGGGCAGGTGCCGCTGGATCCCGACACCAACACGCTCGTCGCGGGCACCATCGGCGACCGCACGCGGCGCTGCCTGGACAACCTGACCGCGGTCTGCGCGGCGGCCGGGGCGCAGCTGAGCGACGCGGTGCGCCTGACGGTCTACGTCACCGACATGGGCGACTTCGCGCAGGTCAACGAGGCGTACGGGAGGTACTTCCCCTCCGACCCGCCCGCGCGCGTGGCGATCGGGGTGGCGGCGCTGCCGCTGGGCGCCGACGTCGAGATCGACGCCGTCGTCGCGCTGCCGGACACGCTGTCGTCCGACACCTGAGCGCGACCGCGCCGTGGCCGGTGGCCCGTCCCCGGACGAAGGCGGACGCACGCGGCCGGTACGGTGACGGGCGGTGACCGCCGGCGAGCTGCTCCTGATCTGTGGCGCGCTGCTGGCGTGCGGGATCGCGGCCGCCGTCCTGGCCTCGCGTATCCGGGTGCCCGGACTGCTGCTGTTCCTGGGCCTGGGGATGCTGCTCGGCGTCGACGGCCTGGACCTCATCCGGCTGGACGACTACGACCTGGCCCAGCGCATCGGCATCATCGCCCTCGTGCTCATCCTCTTCGAGGGCGGGCTGACCGCGGGCTGGGGCGAGATCCGCCCGGTGATCCGGTCGTCGCTGGCGCTGGCGACGGTCGGGACCGTCCTGACCGCGGTCATCGGCGGCCTCATCGCCACGTGGCTGTTTGACATCTCGCTGCTGGAGGGCATGCTGCTGGGGGCGATGATCTCGTCCACCGACGGGGCGGCGATCTTCTCGCTGCTCCGCGGGTCCACGCTGCGCCGCCGCCTGGCCCGGACGCTGGAGGGCGAGGCAGGCTTCAACGACCCGGTCGCGGTGCTGCTCGTCGTCGGGTTCGTGGACTGGCTGCTGCGCCCCGACTACGGGCTCGGGGACATGCTGGCGTCAATGGTGGAGAAGATGTCGATCGGCGCCGTGGTCGGCATCGCCGTCGGCCGGGTGGCCGTGTTCGCGCTGTCCAGGGTGCGCCTGGGGTCGGCCGGCCTGTACCCGGTGGCGTCGATCGCGATCTGCACGCTGGCCTACGGCCTGGCCGACGTCCTGCACGGCTCGGGGTTCCTGGCCGTCTACCTCGCCGGCCTGGGGGTCGGCACCGCCGACCTGGCGGCCAAGCGCACCATGGTCACCTTCCACGAGGGACTGGCCTGGGTGGCGCAGCTGGGGATGTTCTTCGCCCTCGGGCTGCTCGTGGTCCCCAGCGGGCTCGGCGACATCGCCGTCGAGGGGACCGTGCTCGCGGTCGCGGCCGTCGTGGTCGCGCGCCCGCTGGCCGTGTTCGTCGCCACGGCGTTCCAGCGCTTCGAGGTGCGCGAGCAGCTCGTGCTCGGCTGGGCGGGCCTGCGGGGCGCCGTTCCCGTCGTCCTGGCGACCTTCCCGGTGCTCGCCGGCGTGCCCGACAGCGAGCGCTTCTTCAACATCGTCTTCTTTGCCGTGCTCGTGTCGACGGTGCTGCAGGGCACGACGTTCGAGGCGTTTGCGCGGCGCCTGGGCATCACGACGCTCGAGCGGGCGTTGCCGACCCCCCTGACCAACCAGCGCGCCATGCAGCGCCTCGGCGCCGAGGTCGTCGAGTTCGAGGTGGGGACGGCCGACGCGGCGCGTGGGGTGCGCGTCCGCGACCTCGGTCTGCCGCGGGATGCCCTGCTCAACGTCATCGTCCGCGGCCAGCAGGCGATCCCGCCCCGCGGGTCGACGGAGATCCAGGGCGGCGACCGCCTGCACGTGCTCGTGCGCCAGGAGGTGGCGATCGAGTTCGTCGAGCTGCTGGAGCGCTGGCGCTACGGGCCGATCGGGCCGGAGCCCCGTCCGCAGCGCCAATGGCGCTCGGCGCCGTCGGTGTCGACCACCCGCCCCTACGACCCGGAGATCGACGACGACCCCGGCGCCCCGACGCAGGTCAACGACATCCCGGTGCTGGACCGGCTGCGGACCCGGCGCGACGGCGTGGCGGGGGCGCTGGTGGAGTTGGAGGACGGGCGCTTCGCGGTCACCGGGCCGCTGGTCATGGTCGGCGGATCGCTCGCGCTGACCCGCAACGCGCAGCGACGGCTCGGCCACGCCCGCGACGAGTCCGAGGTCGCGTGGTGGCGCGAGGTGATCGGCGCGGTCGCCGCCACCGGTGCGCCGCCGGGGTGACCGGCCTGGCGTCAACGGGGCGCGGACCAGGTGGGTGACGCGGAGGCGGCGCCGGGCGGGTCATGGTGGCGTTCGCACGCGAGAGGATGGGCGACTCGGCCGGGGGCGGACACGTTCGCTCAGAGGATCAGGGTGCGTTGTTCGACGCTGCCGCGGGCCAGGGCAGCGATCTCCGCGACGTCCACGACCGCGCGTCCGGGAACCTCGGCCAGGGCGCGCGCGCGCCCGCGCGCGGACCGCCCGTACGCGCCCTGGGCCACCGTCACGTAGGGCAGGACGGCGAGCAGTGACCGTCCGCGCGTGCGCCGTGCGGCGAGCACGCCGAGGGCTGCGGCCGGCAGCAGGGCGTGCGACGCGCGCCAGAACACGCCCGCGACCAGATGCTCGCGGACCTGGGGGTGCCGGGCCACGACGAGCGCCAGGCCGCGCCAGCGCGGGATCGTCGCCAGCTTGCCGCGCAGCGAGCCGGCCTCGACCGCGTGATGGGTGACCAGCGCCGCGTCCCCGACGTAGGGCACACCCGTGGCCCGGGCGCGGAGCGCGAGCTCGGTGTCCTCGCCGGCCGCCATGTGCTCCTCGAAGCCGCCGACGGCCTCGAGCACCGTCCGTGGGTACAGCACGTTGCAGGTCTGGGCCCACGGTACCGGCGGGTCGATCGCCTGCGTCCGCGCGTGGGGGGCGGCGACGAGGTGGGCCTCGTCAGGGTCGGGGCGTGTCGCGCCTTGCACGATCGCGTCCGGATGCCGGCGCGCTGCGGCGTGCGCGCGGGCCAGCCAGTCCGGCGGGGGCCGGCAGTCGTCGTCGGTGAACACGATCGTCGCGCCGCGCGCCGCGCGCCAGGCGACGTTGCGCTGCCGGGCCGCCGACCCACCCGTGCCCGGTTCCAGGTGCCGCACCACGAGCGTGCCGTCGCCGGAGAGCGGGTGCGCAGCGAGCAGGTCGGCGACCGCCGATCCCGGGGAGTCGTCGCAGACGACGAGCTCCCACGCGACCCGGTCCAGGGTCTGCTCGGCCAGGGCGTTGAGCAGCCAGCGCAGGCGCAGCGGGCGCTCGTGCGACGGCACGCAGACCGACAACGAGGGTGCCGCGCTCAAGCGTTGGCCTGCGCCCGCCCCGCGTGCGGCGGTGCCGCCGCAGTCACCTCGGCCGGGGCCGGGACGCGCTTGGGGACCCACGGCCAGCGGTGGTCCAGCCACGGCTCCTCCCAGTAGCGCCACATCAGCGCGGCGACCGGGATGGTGATCGCGTAGGTCATCACCGTGAGGTAGACGAGCATCCGGTTGGGACCGAAGTCCGGTGCGTGCCGGAGGATCTGCTGGGCGATGGCGATGTGCAGCAGGTAGATGCCGTAGGACCAACGACCGACCGCGTGCACGGGCGCGCTGTCAAGGGCTCGGGGGATGCGCGCACCCGACCACTCGTACAGCAGTGCGCCGCCGATGAAGCCGGCGCCGCAGATCAGGTGCGCGAGCTCCGCGGCCAAGCGGCCGTCGTCGACCTGCAGGCCGATGATGAGCGCCCAAGCGCCGATCGCCGCCGCGACCATCACCAGGCCGCCGACGCGGCAGCGGGCCTGATGCGCCGGTGCGAAGGCTCGGATCTCCTTCTCGTACGCGGCCGCCAGCAGACCGGGAGCGAACGCCCAGCCCAGGCTGAGGACGCTGCGCCCGACCGCGCCGTCGGGCAGGGACTGCGTGCGCAGGATGATCCCGAGGACGCTCCAGGCGAGCAGGAAGATCACCAGTGCGCGCCTTCTCGTGTCACGGTCAGACCGCGCGAGCGGGCCGATCCGCGCGGCGAGCAGGAAGACCAGCGGGAGCACGAGGTAGAAGAACGCCTCCACGTCGACGGTCCAGCCCTGGGGCATGAGTGCCTGCTGGGCGCCACCGTAGAAGGTCTGCAACCCCAGGAACGTGCCGAGGACCTGATGGTCGGTGAACGCGTAGGAGCCTCCGTCGGCCAGGCGGAAGGCGAGCACGAGCCAGAAGGCCGGGAGCAGGCGACGGGCACGCCGCCCGAGGAAGGCCGGCGCCTTCGGGGCGCGACGATCACCGAGCCAGGCGCGCACCCAGGGACCGCCGACCAGGTAGGCCGACAGCCCGAAGAAGATGTAGATGAGGGGGACCCCGATGCGCAGTCCCACGAACGAGAACGGCCCGTACGCCCCGACGGGACCGTCGGCGAAGACTCCCCCGAAGGTCTGGACGGAGCCGATCATGACGTGGTTGATCACGACCAGCAGGCAGGCGATCCCGCGCAGGGCATCACCGAGGACGAAGTAGTTGAGCGGATGCCCGCGGTCGATGCGCTCCTTGGCCTGCTGCACGTGTGCCAATGCTACGGGCCGGGGCAACACCTGCGCCGGTAGCCTCGAGGGCGGATGCCTCATCGTCTGACCACCCTCGTCGACCGTGCCTGGCCCTGGGCGCCGCTCGCGCTGCTGTCCCTGGCGCTGGTCATCGCGGTGACGGCGTACGCGACCCAGCCCGCCGTCCAGGACGACGATCGCGTGCGCCACACGTTCGCGGACTTCGTCGACGCGGCGGGCAACCGGGACGCCGACACCGCCTGTGACCTGCTGACCGCCACAGGCCGTCAGGTGCTCACCGCCGCGGTGCCCGGCGTCGCGTGCGAGACGTACGCGCGGTCGTTCGGGTTCGACGTCAGCGGCCTGGGCGGCGTGACGCTCACCCTGCCGCGGCAGCTTCCCGACACCGTCGTCCTGGACCGCACGAACATGGTCGCCGCCGACGGGACGCCCGTCCTGCGGCGCGTGCAGCTGGTCCGCGTCGGCGACGACTACCGCATCGCGTCGCTCACCCGCTGAGCACGGATCCCGGACCGGTCACTTCGGACCTTGAGGATCAGCGTCTGCGATGTCGGCTCGCCGGCGTCGCCGGTGGCGGTGAGCTGCACCTCCGCCAGCAGGCCCCGCTGACGGCCCAGGGCCTTGCGCAGGCGCTGGACGCTGGACGTCGACAGCTTCAGGCGGACGAGCCCGGTCGAGCCCGAGGCGATCCGAATCTGCTCGGCCCGGAGGGGGACGACGACGGGCTTGGGGGCCGGCTTCTGCTTCTTGCCCTTCTGCTTCTTCGGGCGCTGGGGCTTGGCGCGCGGCGTCAGAGTGCCGGTCGCCGTGAGCGTGCAGGCGGTGTCGCAGCCGACGGTCAGCGGGAGGTTGCGCGTGCGCAGCAGGCTGGAGCGGCGCACGACCTTGACGGTCACGGCCGGGCCGTCCGGGGCGGGCAGGACCGGGTACTTCGGGGTGGGCGGGACGCCGAGCGGCGCCAGCGCCGCGCACGGTGCCTGCGGCGGATCGGCGAGCGTGAACTGCTGCACGCGGTTGTTGTCGGTGTCGGTCACCGTGACCGTGCCGTGGCAGTTCACCGCGACGGACTCGGGCCGCAGGAACTGGCCGGGCCCGGTGCCGTGCGACCCGAAGGCCGCGAGGCGCTCGCCGTTGGGGCCGAAGTGCATCACGCGGCTGTTGCCACGGTCGGCGACCCACAGATCGCCGCCAGCGTCCAGCGAGATCTGCGCCGGGTAGGCGAGCTTGCCGACCTTGCGTCCGAGGCCGCCGAACTCGTTCAGCTGCGTGCCGTCGGGCCCATAGGTCCGGATCCGGCTGTCCTTGGTCGTGGACACATAGACACGCTGCGCGTCGGGGGTGACGGCGATCCCGCGCGGGGCGCCGACGACCGTCAGGGAGGCGAGCGGCTGCCCGGCGACGGTGAAGCGGGCGACGCGCTGGTTGCCGGTGTCCGCGACGTAGATGGTGCCCCCCGGCGTGATCGACAGCGACGACGGCGCCATCAGCTGTCCGAAGCCCGTCCCCTTGCTGGCGATGGTGCGCACCGGCATCCCGGTCTGGCGGGCGAACACGACGATTCGCGCGCGGCGCTGGTCCAGCACGTAGGCGTTGCCCTGGGCGTCGAACGCGGTGGCGACGGGGTCCGGGAGGATCGTCGGGCCGGGGCTGGGGGAGCCCATGATCGACACGACCGCGCCGTCGGGCCCGAGGAACTGGACCCGCCCGTTGACCGAGTCGGCCACCGCCCGGATCCCGGACGCGTCGGCGGCCACGCCGGAGGGGGTGTCGAACTGCCCGCTACCGCGGCCCGAGCGCCCCATCGAGCGCAGGAGCTTGCCGCCGTTGTCAAAGACGTCGATGCGGTCGTTGCCGGTGTTCGTGACGTAGACGAGGCCCTGCTTGTCCACGGCGAGGCCGCGCGGGTAGGCCAGGCGGCCGGGCGCCGTCCCGTACGCGCCCCAGCGCGCCTTGTAGCGGTACTTGGTCGAGCCGCTGAGCGGCGAGTAGCGCACGACACGGTGGTTGAGGTCGTCGGCGACGAAGACGCGGCCCTTGGAGTCAACGCCGACGTCGTAGGGGTTCTTCAGCTGGCCGCCGGAGGAGCCCTCCCCGTCACCGATGTCGTTCAGGTACGTCCCGCCGCTGTTGAACACGGCGATGCGGTGGTTCTGGTCGTCGGCGACGAAGATGCGCGAGCCGCGGACGGCGACGCCCATCGGCGTCTGCAGCTGCCCTTCGCCGACGAGCACGCGGCCCTCCTTGCCGTCGAGGTTGAAGCGCTGGAGGCGGTCGTTACGGGAGTCCGCGACGTAGACGAGGTCGCCGGAGACCGCCAGGCCGCCGCCGGCCGGCGAGTCGTTGCCGCCGCCCGAGCCGAAGTTGAACTCGCCGACGCCCTGTCCGGACTTGCCCCACGACCGCATCAGCGGTCCGTCCTTGGCGAAGCGGTCCACCCGGTTGGAGCTCGTGACCAGGACGCTCCCGTCGCCGGCGACGGCCACGCCCCCGACCGAGCTCATCTGCCCGGGGTTGAAGCCGGAGGACCCGTAGTCGCGACGGAACGTGCCGTCCGGGTTGAAGACGGTGATCGCGTGCGTCTTCTGGTCGGCGACGTAGACGGCGCCGTCGTCGCCGACGGCCACGGCCTGCGGGAAGCGCAGCACGCCGCCGGTGCGCTCGCCGATCTGGCCCTGAGCGGTGTAGGCGCAGGTGCCGCTGGGCAGGCCGCCGGGACACGCCGCACTCGCGACGCCGGGGACGGCGAGGGCGCCCGTCAGGGCCGTGAGCGCGCCGAGCAGCGCAGGGACGAGGCGGGCCACGGGGGTCACTGGTCGATGCAACCCTGACAGCGAGGGAAAGGTTGCGCCAGGACTGGGCGTGGCCTTTCACGCCCACTAAGTTGACGGTGGCGTCACGTTCCCTGGTAGGCTCGCGGGCGTGCCCGCCGCGACCGTCGCCTCCACCGCCCACGACTTCGACTGGATCGTCATCGGGTCGGGCTTCGGGGGCTCGACGAGCGCGCTGCGCCTGGCCGAGAAGGGGTACTCGGTCGGGGTCCTGGAGGCCGGCAGCCGCTTCGAGGACGATGAGTTCGCCTCCAGCACCTGGGACCTGAAGCGCTACTTCTACCTGCCTCGCATGGGGCTGCGCGGGATCTTCCGGCTGTCGCTGTTCAAGCACGTGACGATCGTGTCGGGGTCCGGGGTCGGTGGGGGTTCGCTGGGCTACGCCAACACCCTCTACGTCCCGCCGAAGGCGTTCTTCACCGACCCGCAGTGGTCGTCTCTCAGCGACGACTGGCAGGCCGAGCTGGCCGAGCACTACGCCGAGGCCGAGCGGATGCTCGGCGTCACCACCTACGACGAGGACGACCCCGCCGACCAGGTGCTCAAGGCGCTCGGCGAGCACCTCGGAGTGTCCGACACGTACGCCAAGACGCGGGTCGGGGTGTTCCTCGGCGAGCCGGGTGTCACCGTCCCGACCCGTACTTCGGCGGCGAGGGGCCCGCCCGCACCGGCTGCGTGCGCTGCGCGCGCTGCATGGTCGGCTGCCCCCACGGGGCCAAGAACACGCTGCGCAAGAACTACTTGTGGTTCGCCGAGAAGCTCGGCGTGAAGGTGATGGCCGAGCGCGAGGTCGTCGACATCCGCCCGCTCGGCGCCGCCGACGGCAGCGAGGGCTACGAGATCACCACCGAGCGCTCGGGCGCCTGGCTGCGCAAGCGCCGGCGGACCTTCACCGCCCGCGGGGTGGTCGTCGCCGCCGGCGCGCTGGGGACGAACAGGCTGCTGCAGAACTGCCGCCTCGTCGGCGGGCTGCCCAACGTCTCCGTCCGCTTGGGCGAGCTCGTGCGCACCAACAGCGAGGCTGTGCTCACCGTGACGCTGCCGGAGGGGGCCATCGGGGACCAGACCAAGCGCGTCGCGATCACGAGCTCGATCTACCCGGATGCGCACACCCACATCGAGACCTGCCACTACGGCGACGACGGGGACGCCATGTCGTTCCTCTACACGACGCTCGTGGGCGACGGCACGAAGGTCACCCGGCCGCTGAAGTGGGCGGCCGCCTCGCTACGCCACCCGGTCCGGGCGGCGAAGCTGCTGAACCCGTGGGGCTGGTCGCGCAACACGATCATCCTGCTGGTCATGCAGACGCTGGACAACGCCATCGCGCTGCGCCCGGTGCGCACCCGGTCCGGGCGGATCCGCCTGCAGACCGAGCAGGACCAGAGCAAGCCCAACCCGACGTTCATCCCGGTCGCCAACGACGCCGCGGAGTGGATCGCGAATCAGTACGGCGGCATCCCGCAGTCCTCGCTCATGGAGGCGCTGGGCAACACGCCGACGACCGCCCACATCCTGGGCGGGGCGATCATCGCTGACGCGCCCGAGCGCGGGGTCGTCGACGCTCGTCAGCGTGTCTTCGGCTACGAGAACCTGCTGCTCTGCGACGGGTCGGTCATCCCCGCCAACGTCGGGGTCAACCCGTCGCTGACGATCACGGCGCTGGCCGAGCGGGCGATCGGCCTCGTCCCCCCCGCGCCCGAGCGGGGGATCAGCAGCGGCGCCGGGCGTTCCGCAACCGCCGCGAAGGCCCCCTGAAGCGCGCAGGCACACGCGCGCCTTCGTGCCAACCTGGGTGGCTCTCAGCTACACGGGGCACACTGGGGCGATGGTGTCCGTCCCGTCCGCTCACCGCCTGCGCCGGCTGGGCCCGCTTGTCGCGGCCACCTCGGTCCTGGCGTCGGCCCCCCCGGCGCTGGCCGGTTCGTCGACGTACACGCGGTGCGCAGATGTTCCCGGCACGGTGCTCGTCGACGCCGCTCGCATCGACTGTCCGGAGGTCGAGCGGGTCGCCGCTCGCGTGGCGGCCACCCCGCCGGATGGCGTGCCGACGCTGCTGCAGGCCGAGGGCTGGAAGGCCACGCGCGTGGCGCGGGTGTCCGGCTCGCAGTACGACACCGTCGCCGTGCGCGGCGCGGATGCGATGCGCATCCGCTTGAACGGGCGCGCCCCGAGCCTGGACGGCTGGGCGGCGGGCCGCGAGCTCATCTTCTCCCGCCGGACGATCGTCGGCGGCCGCCCGATTCCGCGGGACGCCGCGTTCTGCACGTCGGCCTTCCTCGTGCGCCTGCGCTCGGGGTCGCTGGGCGGGCTGAGCGCCGCGCACTGCGGCGGCCTGCGCTCGGACCGGACGGTGCAGCGGCGCAACAGCGCGCTGCGGCGCCCGCCGCAGCCGGGCATCGTGCTCGGGCGCGTACAGCGGATCCTGTCGCGCTCGGCCCCGCTGGATGCGCTGCTGCTGCCGATCCCGCAGGGCGACCACCGCAGCTTCGCGGGCATCGTCGACCGCGGCGTGTCCCGTCCGCCGTGGGCGGTCGCCGGGACCGGCAAGCTGCTGTCCGGTCGGAAGATCTGCTTCTCCGGGCGCACGAGCGGCGTGGACAACTGCGGTCAGCTGCGCGGGTCCAGCGCCCGCTCACTGGAGCGCTCGCTGTCGCGCGAGTTCAAGGTCAACGTGCGCTGCTCGACGATCACCGCCCGGCCCGGCGACAGCGGCGGGCCGGTCTACACGCGGCCCGGCGAGAGCGGCAAGGTCTCCGCGATCGGCATCGTCACCCTGGTCTACGGTCCGCTGCAGCGGATGTGCTTCACCCCGGTCGCGCCGGTGCTGAGCAAGCTCCGCGCGTCGGTGGTCAAGGGCGTCTGATCCCGGCGGGCCCGCCGTCGTTCGGTGGGCAAGCTCAGGCCGGACCGTCGGCGCGCAGCTGTGCCCGCATGACCTTCCCGCTCGTCGTCTTGGGCAGCGCGTCGGCGAACTCGACGATCCGCGGGTACTTGTACGGGGCGGTCTGGGCCTTGACGTGGTCTTGCAGCTCGCGGGCCAGCGTGTCGGCGGCGTCGTGCCCCTTACGCAGGACGACGACCGCCCGCACGATGGAGCCGCGCTCGTCATCGGGTGCGGCGACGACGGCGGCCTCGGCCACCGCGTGGTGGGCCACGAGGGCGCTCTCGACCTCGAACGGGCCGATCCGGTACCCGGAGGAGATGATGACGTCGTCGGTGCGACCCTCGAAGAACAGGTAGCCATCGTCGTCCTGGCGGACGCGGTCCCCGGTGTGCCACGGCTCGCCTGAGGCCGCCGCGTCGTCCGCCGGCAGCGAGCCGTCCTCGTCCAGGTAGCCGCGGAAGAACGTCGCGACGCTCGCGGGGTCGGCAACGAGTTCTGAGTCGTCCAGCCACAGGCGCACCCCTGGCAGCGCCCGGCCCATCGACCCCGGACGGACCTCGGCCCCCGGCTGCACGCCGGTCAGCTGCCCGGTCTCGGTCTGGCCGTACCCGTCGCGGATCGTCAGGCCGGTCGCGGCACGCCAGGTGTGCAGGATCTCGGGGTTCAGCGCCTCGCCCGCGGCGACGAGCCCACGGAGGTCCGGGAAGGCGCGCAGGCGGGCGCGCTTGGCGATGACCCGGTACTCGGTCGGGGCCATGCACAGGACGGTCACCCGCTCGCGCTCGAGGATGTCCAGCCGCTCGTCGGGGTCAAAGCGCGCGTCGTGCAGCAGCGCCGCGGCCCTGCGGATCCACGGGGCGATGAACACGTTGCGCGCGCTCTTGGACCACCCGCTGGCCGCCGTGCACCACACGAGGTCACCGGGGCCGCCGGCCAGCCAGTGCTCGGCCTGGACCTGCTGGCCGCTGAGGTAGCGCTGGGCGTGCAGGACGGCCTTCGGCTCGCCCGAGGTGCCAGAGGTGAAGGTGATCAGGCACGGGTCGCCTACGTCCAGGTCGACGGCGGGGGCGGGGTCGGCGCCGTAGACCGACCGGCCGGGTACGTCGAGGACCTGCGGGGTGGCCACGCCGGGCGCGGAGGGCAGGGCGAGCGCGGCGTCGAGGACCGCGCGGTTGCGCCGGTCGCACACGACGAGGACCGGCCGCGTCACGTCCAGCCGCATGCGCAGGTCTTTGGGACGCAGTTGCTCGGTGCACGGCAGCACGACCGCCCCGATCCGGAAGCAGGCGACCATCGCCTCCGCCCACGACGGCCGGTTGCCGACCAGCGTCATCACGACGTCGGCGCGCTGCACCCCACGGGTGGCGAGCGTCCCGGCCAGGCGCGCGGACCGGTCGGCGACCGCGCCGAAGCTGTGCTCGTGGCGCTGCCCGTCGCGCGTGAGCTCGACGAGCGCGAGGGCGTCGGCGGGCGCGGCGTCAACGTGGTCGCGGGCGAAGTTCACCGACGGACAGTCTGCCAGCCGCCCGCGCCACGGCGTGCTCATGGGCGGTCGGATCGCGGCGCGTGCGCCGTCGTCCCCGCGGCGGTCACGCGCGTAACCCCAGAGCGGGCGCGCAGGTAATCTCCCTGCCCCTCTTCCCCGCAGCTCACGACGACGCCAGGAGCACCCAATGGCCATCGCAGTCTCCACCGGAATGGACAAGACCGAGGATCAGCAGGCGATCTGCGAGATGGTCCGCCAGTTCGCCGACGAGCAGATCCTCCCCAACGCCGAGCACTACGACGCCA
>JBBSUL010000046.1:0-21970 GCA_038234375.1 Solirubrobacterales bacterium
CAGCGTCATGGGGTGGTGGCGGCCGGACGAGACGACGACCCTGGCGTCGTTCGCGAGCACGCGCGCCAGATACTCCTGCAGGTGCGCCCCGATCTTGAGTGCGTGCTCATACGTCGGGTCCAGGAAGACCAGATCGTATGGGTCGGCGGCCGTCCGCGCGTCCCGCAGGACGCTGCGCGCGTCCCGCGGGTCCGTCCGCGCGAGCTCCGGGCCGGCCTCCAGCGCCGCGAGGTTGGCGGTGATCGTCGCCATCGCCCGGCGGTCGGACTCCACGAAGGTGGCCTGGGCGGCCCCGCGGGACAGCGCCTCGATCCCCAGCGCCCCGGTGCCGGCGAACAGGTCCAGGACGCGCATGTCCTCGTCCAGCGGGCCGAGCATCGAGAACAGCGCCTCGCGGACGCGGTCGGAGGTCGGCCGGGTGTCGGGGCCCGCCGGCGTGGCCAGGCGCCGGCCCCGCCACTGGCCCGCGATGACGCGGAGGCTCACGCGCCCACCGCCGCGGCCTCGAGGCCGGCGACCGCGTCGGCGAGGAAGGCGTGGTCGGGATCGTCGAGCTGCGGGTCTGAGTCCAGCAGCAGCCGGGCGCGGTCGTGGGCGCGGGCCAGCAGCTCGGCGTCCTCGGGCAGCCGGGCGAAGCGGTGGTGGGCCAGCCCCGACTGGCGGGTGCCGGTGATCTCCCCCTCCCCGCGCAGCTCCAGATCGATCTCCGCCAGGCGGAAGCCGTCGGTGTGCTCGGCCAGCGCCCGCAGCCGCCGCGAGTCTGAGGGCCCGAAGAGCAGGCACAGCGATGCGTGCTCCCCGCGGCCCACCCGACCGCGCAACTGGTGCAGCTGGGAGATGCCGTAGCGCTCGGCGTCCTCGACGAGCATCACGGTGGCGTTGGGCACGTCGATGCCGACTTCGATGACCGTCGTGGCCACGAGCACGTCGGCGGCCCCCTCCGCAAAGCGCGCCATGGTCTGTGCCTTGTCGGCCGACTTCATCTGCCCGTGCATGAGCAGCACCGTGAAGTCGCGCAGCTCCCCGGCCTGCAGGCGCTCGTGCTCGGCGGTCGCCGCCCGGGCGGCGAGCGCCTCGGACTCGGCGACGAGCGGGCACACGACGAAGGCCTGACGTCCGGCCCGCAGCTCCTCGCGCATCCGCTCGTACGCGCGGGCCCGCCCGCGCTCAGAGGCGACGACGTGAGTGGTGATCGGCCGGCGTCCCGCCGGCAGCTCCCGGAGCGTGGTGACGTCCAGCGCGCCGAAGGCGGCCAGGCGCAGGGTCCGGGGGATCGGGGTGGCGGTCATGTGCAGGACGTGCGGCACCCTGCCGGCGCCGGCCTTGGCGTCCAGCGCCGAGCGCTGATGCACGCCGAAGCGGTGCTGCTCGTCGACGACGACGAGGGCGAGGCCGGCGAAGGCGACGTCCGGCTCGATGAGGGCGTGCGTGCCGACGAGCAGGTCCATGTCCCCGGCGTCCAGGCGGGCCAGCAGGTCGCGCCTGCGTGCCGCCGTGGTCGAGCCCGTGAGCAGGGCACCGCGGACGCCGCTGCCCGCGCCCGAGAGCAGCCCAGTGTCGTCGAGGCCGGGCAGCAGCGCGCACAGCGTGGCGAAGTGCTGCTCGGCCAGCGTCTCGGTCGGGGCCATGAGCGCGGCCTGACGCCCGTCGTCGACCGCCCGCAGCATGGCGTGCAGAGCCACGACCGTCTTGCCCGAGCCCACCTCCCCCATGAGCAGCCGCTGCATGGGACGCGCCCGGTGAAGATCAGCGTCCACGTCGTCCATCGCGCGGGCCTGGTCGCCGGTCGGCGTGAACGGCAGCAGCTCGCTGCGCCAGTGGGCGCTGACCGTAGGGGCGGCATCCAGGGCGGGCGCGCTCTGCGCCGCGCGCCTGCGGGCCCGCAGGCGCAACTGCACCAGCTGGTCGAGCAGCAGCTCGTCGAAGGCCAGGCGACGGCGTCCGGCCTCGTGGTCGGCGAAGTGGCCGGCGGCCAGCGCCGTCGCCCGGTCCGGGAGCCCCTCGGCCCGTCGCAGGCCCAGCGGCAGCGGGTCGACGGCGTCGTGCAGGTGCACGCGCTGGGCCTGCACGGCGGCGAGGATCTGGGTGGAGGTGATGCCCTTCGTCGCCGGGTACTGGGCGACCGAGGCGCCGGTGGCCACGAGCTGGTCGGTCACCGCGTGGCTGTTGACGCGGAAGCGGCCTGAGCCCTGGTACTTGCCTGCGAGCACGAGCCGGACGCCGGGCGTGTACTGGTTGGCGAGCCACGGCTGGTTGAAGAACGTGGCCTGCATGGCGCCGGTGGCGTCCACGACGATCGTCTCGACCAGCGGCTTCATCCCGCGCCGGCGGACGGGACGGCTTGAGACCTTCCGGACCTCCACGACCACGGTGGCGACCTCGTCGACGGCGAGCTCCTCGATCGTCCGCCCCTCCCCGCTGTCGCGCGGCAGGTGGTCCAGCAGGTCGCCGACGGTGTGCAGGCCCAGCTGGGCGGCGGCCTCCGCCACGGTGGGGACCGTCCACGCCAGCGCGAGGGCCAGCCGGGACGGGCGCGGGTAGCGGACGGGGGCGTCCCGCAGGTCGGCGGCGGTCAGGGGCACGGGGTCGGCAAGACGCGTGGGCACGACGCGGCCATCATCCTGCACGCGGCGGCGGGCCGGCCGCGGGCTCAGCGCCCACCGCTGGATACGTGACGTGAACCCTCACTCGGCGCTGAGCAGCCACCAGTACGCCGGCTGGCCGCCGAGCTGGCAGTCCAGCAGCTCGGGGTCCTCGACGAGGCTGCGGACGGTCTCCTCGCTGAGCGGCGCGCCCTGCCCGGCCAGCACCGTGATGACCTCGGCGCCGTCGGCCAGCGCGGCCAGCACGGACGCCAGCGTCTCGCGGGCCTCGCCCCAGGCGACGAGCTCGTCATCGACGAAGCCGACGGCGTCCCCGATCCCGTAGCGGCCGGCCGGGTCCTCGCGGGCGGCGGGCGCCACGGCCCCGGTGCGGATGCCCTCGGCGGCCGCGAGCATGGCGTCGGCGTTGCGCTGAGCGTCCGTGCCGCCATGGAGGGCCAGGGCGGCGGCCAGGCCGGCCTGGAGGGTGGTGACGGGCAGCACCCGCACGGTCTTGTCCGACAGGTCGGCCGCGCGCTCGGCGGCCATCACGACGTTCGGGGAGTTGGGCAGCACGACGACCTCCTCGGCCGGGACCCCGTGGATCCCGGACAGCAGGTCGGAGGTGGACGGATTCATCGTCGCCCCGCCGTCCATGGGCTGCACCCCGAGGCCGGCGAAGAGGTCAGACAGGCCCACCGACGGGACGACGGCCAGGCCTCCGGTGCGCGCGTCAGGAAGCGCGGCGACCTCGCCCAGGCGGCGCTCACGCTCGATCACCTGCGCGTCCATGTCGGCGACGTCCAGGCGGCTGACCTCACCCTGTCCGTCGAAGACGGCGGTGGCGTGAAAGGGGTCGTCGGTGTGGACGTGGACCTTCAGCGTGCGCTCGTCGCCGACGCAGAGCACGCTGTCGCCGATCGCCTCCAGCAGCCCGACGAACCGCTGGGCCTGCAGGCCCTCGCCGGAGACCGCGAAGTTCGTGCAGTAGCGGTAGGTGCTGGACTCGTGCTCCGGATGGCTGACCCGGGCACTGGAGCGCGCCGGCGCGTAGTGATCCAGGTCGGGCGCCTGTCCGCCACGCAGCGCGGCCACGACGCCCGCGAAGATGATCGTCACCGCGTACCCGCCGGCGTCCACCACACCCGCCTCGCGCAGGGCGGGCAGGAGCTCGGGGCCGCGCTTGACCGACGCCTCGCCCGCCGTGATCGCCTGCTCGAGGACGTCGGCGATCAGGCGGTTCTGCAGCTCGTTGTTCCAGTCGCTGCCCAGCCGCGGGTTGTCGATGGCCTGCAGCGCGTGGGCAGCCGCGGTGGCCATCTCGCGCATGACCGTGAGCATCGTCCCCTCGGCGGGCATCCGGACCGACGCGTAGGCGCGCTGCGCGGCGTTGGCCATCGCCGAGCTGATCATGATCGGGTCGATGAGCTCGCCGGGCCGGGAGATGAGCTCCTCGGCGGCCCCGCGCACGAGCTGGCTGAGGATCACGCCGGAGTTCCCGCGCGCCCCGAGCAGCGCCGCGCGCGCGATCCGGTCGTAGACCTCCTCGCGGCCGATCTCGTCGAGCGTGCGGTCGTCGATCGCGGCGAGCGTCTCGACCTCCTCCAGGACGGCCTGGAGGGTCAGGGCCATGTTGTCGCCGGTGTCACCATCGGCGACCGGGAAGACGTTCAGGTCGTTGATCTCCTGGCGCCGGCTCTCCAGATGGGCCAGGGCGCCGTGGACGACGTCGCGGAACCGGACGAGGCTGGGATCAGGCATCAGGACTCGCCCTCGGGCGGGACGTGGGGGCTCCGGGTCAGAGGGCTCCCTCAGGAGGCGGGGGTCCGCGGCGTCCGCGTGACCTTGACGACCTTGCCGGCCTTCAGGCAGCGGGTGCAGACGTACTCGCGGCGGGCCGTCGCGCCGACCATGATCCGCACCTTCTGCAGGTTCGCGTCGAAGCGGCGCTTCGTGGCGACCATCGAATGGCTCCGGCTCTGGCCGAAGGCGGGACCCTTCCCGCAGCTGTGACACACCTTTGCCATAAGGCGAGGCAGTGTAGCGGTGCGGTGGGCCCGCAGCGTTGCGGGCCGCGTCGGCCGGACCGCTCAGCGCCCGTCGCGCGTCGGCGTCCGGGCCGGCGTCGGGGCGGGCGGATGCGCGGGACGGCGGGCCGGACGCGTGGTGCGGTCGCCGATGCGCCCGCCCTCGCGGACCCGGCCGGGCGCGGGGCTGCTCTGCGGCAGGACGGGGACGTCCAGTGCGGTGCCGCCGGACGGACGGGGCTCGGGGTCGGCCGGTGGGCCGTCGTCGCCGCGGTCGTCCCGCGGCCACCAGTCACGCCAGCCGCCGCCACCGTCGGGGTGCTCCTGGTCGATCATGCCCCAGATGAGCACGCCGGCCCCCACGATGTGCACCACGATCGTGACCACGAGCGCGATGACCTCCGTGTTCGTCGTGAACGACACGCGGTAAGCCTAGCGCCGGCCGCAGGCTACCGCCAACGCCGGACGCGCCGGGCGTCGGTGTCCTGACGCGGCCCTCGGCCTACTCGGCTGGGACCAGCCGGCCGGCCAGGGCGACGAGCGCCAGGACGGCCTCGGCCGCGTGGCGGCCCTGGTCGCGCTTGTCGCCGCCGGCGCGGGCGAGCGCCTGGTCCATCGTCTCGACGGTCAGCACGCCGAACGCGCAGGGCACGCCGGTGGACAGCTGCACGTCCATGATCCCCCGGGCCGCCTCGCCGCAGACGTAGTCGTAGTGGCTGGTCTCGCCGCGGATGACCGCGCCCAGGCAGGCCACGCCCGCGTAGCGCCCGGAGTCGGCGGCCAGCGCCGCGGCCGGCGGCAGCTCGAAGGCGCCGGGCACCTCGAAGACGTCCACCCCGTCGGCCCCACCCTCGGTGAACGCGACGCTGGCCGAGGCGATGAGCTGGTCGGCGAGCTCGCGGTAGAAGGTGGCGCAGACGATCGCGTAGCGGGCCATCAGCGTCCGTCCTGGCGGGCGTCGGCGGCACGGTCCCGAGCGTGCTCCTCGGCGAGCATCTGCTCGTCCAGGGCCAGGCCCTGGTGGTGCAGGACGTGACCCATCTTCTCGGCCTTCGCGCGCATGTACGCCGCGTTATGGGGGTTGGGCAGGTGCTCGATCGGGATCTGGTCGACCACCCGCAGGCCGTACCCCTCGAGGCCGCGGATCTTCTTCGGGTTGTTGGTCAGCAGCCGCATCGTCGTGAGCCCCAGGTCCACGAGGATCTGGGCGCCGATGCCGTAGTCGCGCAGGTCGGCGGGCAGCCCGAGCGCGAGGTTGGCCTCCACGGTGTCCATCCCCTCCTCCTGCAGCTTGTAGGCGCGCAGCTTGTTCAGCAGCCCGATCCCGCGCCCCTCCTGGGAGAGGTACAGCAGCACGCCGCGCCCCTCCTGCTCGATGGCGGCCAGCGCGCTCTCCAGCTGCTCGCCGCAGTCGCAGCGCAGCGAGTGGAACACGTCGCCGGTCAGGCACTCCGAGTGCACGCGGACGAGGACGTCCTGCGCCCCGGAGACGTCGCCCTTGATCATCGCCACGTGGTGCTTGTCGTCGACCAGCGACCGGTAGCCGACGACGCTGAACTGCCCGAACGACGTGGGCATCGCCGTCTCCACGACGCGTTCGACGAGCCGGTCGTGACGCCGACGGTAGGCGATGAGGTCGGCGATGGTGATGAGCTTGAGGCCGTGCTTGGCGCAGTACGCGGCCAGGTCGGGCACCCGGGCCATCGTGCCGTCCTCGTTCATGATCTCGCAGATCACGCCGGCCGGCTCGCAGCCGGCCAGGCGCGCGAGGTCGACGGACGCCTCGGTGTGGCCCGTGCGCTCCAGCACGCCGCCCTGCTTGGCCTTCAGCGGGTTGACGTGGCCACCCTTGACGATCGCCTCGGGGCCGTTGGCCGGGTTCACGGCAGCCTGGATGGTGACGGCCCGGTCGGCGGCGGAGATGCCGGTGGTGACGCCTTTGGCCGCTTCGATGGTGACGGTGAACGGCGTCTCGAACGGCGTGTCGTTCTTCGACGTCATGAGCTCGAGGTCGAGCTCCTCGCAGCGCTCGGGGGTCAGGGCCAGGCAGATCCAGCCGCGGGCGTGCGTGGCCATGAAGTTGATGGCCTCGGGCGTGATGTGCTCGGCGGCGAAGACGAGGTCGCCCTCGTTCTCGCGGTCCTCGTCGTCGACGACGACGACGAAGAGCCCGGCGGCCAGGTCCTCCAGGGCCTCCTCGATCGTGGCGAACGTGGCGCCGTCGCTGGCGGTCGCGGGCGTGCTCATCTCAGGAGCCCCTCTCGTTGGCCAGCGCCGCCAGGTGCGGCGCCAGCAGCTTCTCGGCGTACTTGGCCATGATGTCGACCTCGAGGTTGACGGGTGTGCCGGGTGCGGTCGTGCCCAGCGTCGTGCGCTGGAGGGTCTCGGGGATGAGCGAGACGTCGAACGACACGTCGTCCACGCGCGCCACGGTCAGCGAGATGCCGTCGACCGCGATCGAGCCCTTCTCCACCACGTAGCGCAGGAGGCTGGCCTCGCCGTCGCCGTCGGCGGGATCCACCTGCACCGTCACGATCCGGGCGAAGCCGTCGGGCGTGACGGCCCTGACGCGGCCCAGGCCATCGACGTGGCCCTGGACGATGTGGCCGCCCAGGCGGGCGTCTGCACGCATCGCCAGCTCGAGGTTGACGGTCCCGCCGGCCTCCAGCGCGGCCAGTGAGGAGCGGCGCAGCGTCTCGTGCATGACGTCGGCGGTGAAGCTGGGCTCGCGACTTCGTTGCGAGCCCAGCGTCACCGCGGTCAGGCACACCCCGTTGACGGCGATCGAGTCGCCGTGGCCGAGGCCGTCCGCCAGCGGTGTTGAGACGGTCAGGCGCACCCCGGCCTCGATGTGGTGCACGGCGGTGACATGGCCGAGGTCCGCGACGAGGCCGGTGAACATCACCACTCCTTGAGGCGCGCAGAGATCAGGACGTCCTGCGCGCTTGAGTCGCACTCCAGCGTCAGCGCGTGCAGGGCGTCGGCGATGCGCTCGACGCCTGCCCCCTCCAGGGGGTCGCGGGCCCGGCTGCCGCCGAGGATGAGCGGGGCGATGAACAGGCGGATCTCGTCGATCTCGCCGGCGTCGAGGAAGGCGCCGGCCAGCTTGGGCCCGCCCTCCAGCAGCAGCGAGCAGACGTCGTGGTCGCCGAGCTGGTCCAGCGCGCTGCGCACGCGCGCGTGCTCGTGCTCGCCGGTGGCGACGATCACGTCGGCACCCGCCCGCTCCAGGCTGTCGGTGGTGGAGCGGGCCGCCGCCCGCGACACGACCACGGTGAGCGGGATCTCCGGGGCCATCTGCACGAGCTGGCTGGTCAGCGGCAGCCGCGCGGTGGAGTCGAAGACCACGCGCCGCGGCTGGCGGTGGACGCCGGGCAGCCGCGCGGTGAGCTGCGGGTCGTCGGCCAGCGCCGTGCCGATCCCGACGCCGACGGCGTCGACCGTCGCCCGCCAGTGGTGCGCGCGCTCACGGGACTGGTCGCTGGAGATCCACTTGGAGTCCCCGGCGCCCGTGGCGACCTTACCGTCGAGGGTCATCGCCGATTTGAACAGCACCCACGGGCGGCCCGTGCGGGCGTGCTTGCGGAAGGCCTGGTTGAGCAGCCGCGCCTGGGCGGCCAGCTCGCCGCCGGCGACGTCGACGGTCACCCCTTCGTCGCGGAGGATGCCCAGGCCGCGGCCGGCGGCCTTCTCGGTCGGGTCGTCGGAGGCGACGACCACCCGGGTCAGGCCGCTGCGCAGGATCGCCTCGGTGCACGGCGGAGTCTTGCCCTCGTGGCAGCACGGCTCCAGCGACACATAGATGGTGGCGCCCCGCAGGTCGGCCCCGCCGCACGCCTGGATCGCCCGGACCTCGGCGTGGGCGCCGCCGTACTCGTCGTGCCAGCCCTCGCCGACGACGACGCCGTCGCGCACGATGACCGCGCCCACCACGGGGTTGGGATGCACGCGGCCCAGGCCCTTCTGGGCGAGCTCGATCGCCCGGGACAGGTGCTCGTGGTCGGTGTCGGTGCGCTGCATCGGCTACCCGGCCGAGTCTACGACCTGCCGCCGCGCGGCGGCCGTGAGCGACCGGGTCTACACGCCGAAGCAGTTGCCGCCGCGCAGGCGGTAGACCCGCATCAGCGGTCCGGGACGGGCGTAGTCCAGCGGGTAGTAGTCGAAGGACCAGTCGAAGTTGAAGCGCACCGGCCCCTTGCCGTCCTTGTATGGCGTGCTCTCGTGCACGAGCGTGCCGCGGCTCTCCAGCGCGTCGTAGTAGGCCAGCGCCTCGGGCACCGCCTTGGGCTCGGCCTCGGCCCGCCCGCGCTGGGTGGAGCCGGAGATCACCCAGCAGAAGCGCTGCTGCTCGTAGATGTCGATGAGCTTCGGGGTCAGGCTGCGCTCGTAGTCCTCGATGTTGAGGATGGCGCCGGCCCCCGCCTCCACCGTCCCCAGGGCCGTCCGGTTCTCACGCGAGGTGGAGAACTTGCGCCAGCGCGCGCCGTTGCCGGTCACCGGGCTGGGATTGCCGGGATCGGAGGCCCAGGCGTCGGGGACGACGGGCTCCACGACGATCTTCGAGCCGGCGGGGATGTTCTGCACCATCCACGCCCGCGTCGTGTTGCGGGTGTCCGGGCGCGAGAGCACCATCCCGTCGTGCAGCGAGGAGACGATCCCCTGCGCGCACAGCGCGAGCGCGGCCAGCGCCACGAACGTCGGGCGCAGCGCCGGCTTGCGCTGCCCGGCGGTGTCGGCGAGCTCGAGCATGGCGTAGGCGGCCAGGAGGCAGATCATCGGGAAGACCGGCATCAGCCAGCGTCCGAAGAAGCGCTCCTGCGAGCCCATGAACAGCAGAAAGAAGATCGGCGCGGGCACGAGGACCCAGACCAGGCGCCGCTCGTCGCGCCACAGCGCCGCGATCGCGCCGAGCGCCGCGAAGGCCGGGATGAAGCCCAGGCCCCAGGTCAGGGTCCACAGGTAGTAGAAGACGCCGTTGTCCTGCGTCAGCCCGAGCTTGCCGATGGCATCGTCGGCGACGGTGGTCTGGTGGTTCAGGCCGTCGGTGAACTCGCTGAAGCTCAGCAACGCGTACGGGTTGGCCATGAGGAAGGCCAGCAGTGAGGCGCCGCCGGCCAGGGCCAGGCCGCGGAGCGCCGGGCGGCGGCCGCCCTCGGCCAGGAACTGGGCCAGGCCCGCAGCGACGAGCGGCAGCAGCACGATGCCGCCGGTGTACTTGAACGCGGCGGCCAGGCCGAGCCCGACTCCGGCGAGGAGGTAGTCGACGAGCCGCCCGTAGCGCAGGATGCCCGCCGCCCCGAGCAGCGACAGGCAGACCGGCGCCAGTGTCGGCACGTCGTTGAGGGCCAGATGCGAGTAGAAGACCGGCAGGAAGGAGACGCCGAACAGCGCGGCGGCCAGGAGCCCGACGCGGCGGTCGAACAGGCGCGAGCCGGCGAGGTACAGCAGCCAGACGGCCAGGGTGCCGACCACCCCGGCGGTGACGCGGGCGACCACGAACACCGCGGTGGGGTCCTTCGCGTAGGAGGCCGAGACGCCGTCCTGGCCGCCGAACCACACCGCGAACACGATATGCAGCAGGTACGTGTAGCCCGGGGGGTTGACGAAGTAGTGCGGGTTGTAGTCGTGGCCGAAGAAGCCGATCGCCTTCGGGACGAAGTGCGCGTTCTCGTCCGCGTTGAACGCGAACGGCAGCCCGGTGTGCACCCCCCAGATCCGCAGCCCGAACGTCACCAGCAACACGGCGCTGATCGCCAGCGGCCAGCCGGACGGGCGTCGCAGCCCCCGCGCGGCGGCGACGGGGGTGCGCGTGGTGTCGCCGCCCATCAGCAACTCGTGTACACCGCGTAGGTCCCGTTCGTGGCCAGGCGCCGGAAGCCCGGGGGCGGGATGTTGTCCAGCGGGGAGTCGGAGTCCTCGACCACGGCCTGGCGCAGCAGCGTCTGGCGGGTGGCGACCACCAGTGCGAGGCCCCGGGCCGTCGCCCGGTCGGTGCGCACGCCCGGAACCCCGCGGTCGACGGGGCTGTGCCGCGGGTCGGTGCGCGCGAGCACCTGCGCCTGGGCGGCGCCGGTGATCCAGCGGACCTCGGGGATGAGCTTGTGGCTCGGGGTCGAGATCGGCCCGCAGGAGCGCGCACGCTCAACGACCGGGTCCTTGAGGATGTCCGACAGCGCCCGGTAGCTGTCACCGCGGAAGCGCAGCTCGCCGAAGAAGCCGGCGTGGTTGACGTTGACGCTCGTGGTCGCGGCCCCGACGACGAGGATCACGATCCCGAGCGCGAACCACGCCCGTCGCAGGCGCCCGGGCTCCAGCAGCGTCCCGCCGGCCACCGCGACGGCGGCGAAGACCATGAGCATCAGCGAGCCGACGAGCAGGTAGCGGTCGATGACCGACAGCCCGGCGACGCCGACCATGAAGAACGTCACGACCCCGACCGCCAGCAGCGTCAGCGGGCCCAGGGCGCGGCGCGGCACGCAGAGCACGGCGAGTGCCAGCCCCACCAGGCCGGCGTAGAAGGGGACGTTGGTGGCCAGGCCGCGCAGGAAGTAGACCGTCGCCGACGGGACCTCGGACGCGGGTTTGGTGCGGCCAAGCTCCTCGGCCAGCCCGCTGGTGTGGGTCAGCGAGAACAGCGGGGCGCCGGTGACGGCGAAGTCCAGGGCCACCCAGACGACCGTGCCGATGCCCGCGAGCGCGAGCAGCGTGGCGCGGCGGCGCGGCGCCGTGCCCTTCGGCCAGGCGGCGTAGAGGAAGTACAGCCCGGCGATCAGCCACGCCTCCGGGCGCAGGAGCGCGGCTCCAGCCAGCAGGACCGGCACGCGGTAGCCCGTGCGCGGACGCTCGATCTCCAGCGCGACGGCCCAGACGACGAAGGCCAGGTAGGTGACGTCGATGTAGCCGCGCAGCGCGAGGAACGGGAAGTCGATGCGCGTGCACAGGATGACCGCGGCGACGAACCCGACCGCCGGGGTGAAGGCGACGCGGCCAAGGCGATACATGCCCGCCACCAGGGCCAGGAACGAGGCCAGGGCCGCGAGCACCATGGCGCGGTCCCCAGCCTCGCCCAGCAGCGACAGCAGCGCCCCGAAGGCGATCGCCAGGGGATGCTCGGTCGGCGCGCGGTAGGCCTCGAACGACGGGTTCACCCCGTCCAGCAGCTCACGGCCCCACAGCAGCGAGTAGACGGTGTCGTAGTTGGCGTACGTCGGGTAGGCGAGCGTCAGGGCCAGCGTGGCGCTGCTGAGCGTGGCGAAGGCCAGCAGCGGCCCGAACAGGCGACGCCCCGACGGCTCCTCGGCCGGCGTGCGGACCTCGGGGCCCTGCCGCCGCGGGGTGAGCGTCGCATTCTCCATGAGGAATCGATCCCATGGCCGCCACGCGCGCTGACGCGAAGGAAGGCGCTCTGAGATACTCGATGTCAGTGTACGGCACCGTCGCCGGGAACACTCCCGCACCGGCCAGCCCCCGCAGCGCCCCGATCCCGGCCCTGGCCGCTTCGCTCTTGCCATGAAGCTCATCATCCAGATTCCCTGTTTCAACGAGGAGGAGCAGCTCCCCGCGACGCTGGCCGACCTCCCCCGCACCGTCGCGGGCTTCGACGTTGTCGAGTGGCTGATCATCGACGACGGCTCGCGCGACCGGACGCTCGACGTCGCCCGGGAAGGCGGGGTGGACCACATCGTCAAGCTGACCAACAACAAGGGCCTGGCCGCGGGCTTCCAGGCGGGGCTGGACGCCTGCCTGAAGCTCGGCGCCGACGTGATCGTCAACACCGACGCCGACAACCAGTACTCGGCGCTGGACATCCCGGCGCTGACCGAGCCGATCATCGCCGGGCGCGCGGACATGGTCGTCGGGGACCGTGAGACCGACAAGATCGAGCACTTCTCCCCGCTGAAGAAGCGCCTGCAGAAGCTCGGGTCGTGGGTCGTACGACAGGCCTCGGACACCGAGGTCCCCGACACAACGTCCGGCTTCCGCGCCTACAACCGCGAGGCCGCCATCCAGATGGCCGTCGTGTCCAAGTACACGTACACGCTGGAAACGATCATCCAGGCGGGCAAGCTGCTCGTGGCCACCGACCACGTCCCGATCCGCACCAACCCCAAGACGCGCGAGTCGCGCCTGTTCCCCTCGATGGGCGCGTACGTGCGCCGCAACGCGGTGGCGATCTCGCGCATCTACGCCCAGTACGAGCCGCTGCGCGTGTTCTTCGGCCTGGCCAGCCTGCTGTTCATCCTGTCGCTGATCCCCTTCTCGCGCTTCGTCATCGCCTACGCGGCCGACGAGGGCGCCGGCCACGTGCAGTCGCTGATCTTCGGCGCCGTGCTGTTCAACTCCGCCGTCGTCCTGTTCGCCATCGGCATCCTCGGCGACCTGCTGGCCAGCCAGCGGATCATGTCCCAGCGGATCTTCGAGCGCGTGCGCCGCATCGAGCTCGAGCTCAACGTCCCGCCGTCGCACTACGAACCCGGTGCGCGACCCACCGGCCAGACCGCGACGACGGGCGCAAACGCCGCGGTCCCCGTCGCCCCCACGGCCGACGGGACCGGCCGTCCCGCCGGCGCCGAGCAGGAGGCCCTGCGATGAGTCCCGACGTCACCGTCGACGAGACGGGGGTGGTCACCGGCAACACGTACGACAAGTACGGGTCCACCAACCCGGTGGTCAAGCGCCTGATGGCGAGCTTCGAGGCCACGCTGGCCGAGCTGTTCGCGATGAGCGCCCCGGCGTCGCTGCTGGACGTCGGCTGCGGCGAGGGCGTCCTCATCCACGAGTGGGCGCAGCAGATCGCGCCGGCCCGGGTCGTCGGCCTGGACCTGGAGGAGGCGTCGATCCAGGCCGGCTGGGCCCAGCGCCAGGCCGCCAACCTGGAGTACCGGATCATGGACGTGGCCGACAGGGGCCTGCCCTTCGCCGACTCCGAGTTCGACGTTTCGACCGCCGTGGAGGTCCTCGAGCACGTCCCGGACCCGGAGCACACGGTGGCGGAGATGGCCCGCGTGACCTCGCGCTGGCTGCTGGTCAGCGTCCCCCGCGAGCCGCTGTGGCGCGGGCTGAACCTGGCCCGCGGCGCATACCTGAAGCAGCTCGGCAACACCCCCGGGCACGTGAACCACTGGTCCAAGAAGTCGTTCGTCGCGATGCTGGCCCAGCACGGCGAGGTCGTCCAGGCGCGGTCGCCGTTCCCGTGGACGATGCTGCTCGTCCGCCTCGGTGGCTGACGGACCGTCCGCGGGGCCCGGCGGGCCGGCCGCGGACGCTGCGCCGGACGGGACGGACTCCGGCGGGTACGCGCGGGGGGCGCGGATCCTGTCGATCGGGATCGCCTCGACCGGCCTGTTCACCTTCGCGTACTTCTCGGTGGCCAGCCACGTGCTGGACGACACCGAGCTCGGCGGGGTCAACCTGCTGTGGACGATCCTCTTCATCACCATCTCGGTCATCTACCGGCCGGTGGAGCAGCTGCTGTCGCGGTCGATCGCCACCCGGCGGGCCCAGGGCCACGAGGGCGCCCACCCGCTGCGTGACGCCGCCCGGATCCAGGGGGCGTTCGCCGCGCTGTTCGTCGTCGTCGCCTTCGCGCTGAAGGGGACGCTGATCGACGCCTTCGACGGGGCGCACGCGCTGTTCTGGGTGCTCGTGGTGTCGGCCCTGGCCTACGCGGCGTCGTACTTCGCGCGCGGCTACTTCGCCGGGCACCAGTGGTTCGCGCTGTACGGAGGCCTCGTCTTCTTCGAGTCCGTCGCGCGTTTCTGCTTCCCGGTGGCGGTCGCGGTCGGGATCTTCGGCGGGCAGACCGCGGTCGCCCTGGGCATCGCCGCCGCGCCGCTGGCCTCGCTGCTGGTCATCCCCGTCGCGGTGCGGCGCTACGGGGTGGGCTCCGCCGACGGACGCACCGACGTGCCGGTCGACCGCGTGGCCGGCGCGGCGCGGGAGGGCGCGACGTTCGCGGGGGCGGTCGCCGTCGTCCAGCTCGCCGAGCAGACCCTGCTGAACGCCGGGCCACTGTTCGCGCCCAAGGGCGCGATGTTCGCCGTCGTGTTCAACGCCTTTCTCATCACCCGGTCCCCCCTGCAGCTGTTCCAGTCGATCCAGACCTCACTGCTGCCGCACCTCGCGGGCCTGGAGGCCACCGAGGGCACCGCGGCCTTCCACCGGGCGATCCGCACGACGGTGCTGGCCATCGCCGCGTTCGCGGGGGCGGTGGCGCTGGGGCTGCTGGCCCTCGGTCCGTTCGCCATGGATCTGCTGCTGCCGACGGAGGGCTCGTACGGACGCTGGGGCCTGGCGGCGATCGGGATCGGGATGGGGCTGCACCTGACCGGCGGCACCCTGAACCAGGCGGCCCGGGCCCGGGGCCAGGCCGCCCTGGCCGCTGCGGCCTGGGCCGTGAGTGCGATCGTGTTCGTGGGCTGGATGGCCGTCGCGGTGATCGACGACGCGCTGCTGCGGGCGGAGGTCGGCTACGTGGGCGCGACGGCACTGCTGTCGGTCGCGCTGCTGGCGATCTACCGCGCCGGCACGCCCACGCGGGCCGCCCCGCCGCTGCCCGACCCGCCGCCGCTCGTCGAATAGGCCGCCTGTCGCACCTCGTGCCCGGATGGCGGGCACTACGTGCGACGACCGGTCCCGCGGTAGCCTCGCGGCCATGCGCTGCTTCGGGGACGGCGACGAGCGGTACGCCGCCTACCACGACGACGAGTGGGGCCGACCGGTCACGAACGAGCGCGGCCTGTACGAGCGCCTGTGCCTGGAGGCCTTCCAGTCCGGGCTCTCGTGGCTGACGATCCTGCGCAAGCGCGACCGGTTTCGCGAGGTGTTCGCAGACTTCGACCCTGAGGTGGTCGCCCGCTTCGGCGAGGACGACGTGGAACACCTGCTGCAGGACGCGGGGATCGTGCGCAACCGGGCGAAGATCGAGGCGACGATCGCCAACGCCCGGGCGACGTTGGCCCTGCGCGACGGGCCGCAGGACCTCGCGGCGCTCGTGTGGTCGTTCCGCCCCGAGCGCGAGGCGGACGCTCCCGGTCCCCCCACGTGCGCGGACATGCCCGCGCACGTGGCCGAGTCCGCCGCGCTGGCCAAGGCCCTCAAGCGCGAGGGTTTCCGCTTCCTCGGACCGACGACGGTCTACGCGGGGATGCAGGCGTGCGGGCTGGTCAACGACCACATCGCCGGCTGCCCGGCGCGCGCGGCCACCGCGGACGCGCAGGGGCGATGCACGCCGCCGGGGTAGCCAGGCGGTACGGTCGGCGTCATGGCGCAGCAGGAGATCCTCATCCGGCGGACGACCAGCGTGCCGCCGGAGGTCGTGTGGGCCCGCATCGTCGACGGGGCGCAGTGGCCGGCGATGTCCACGCTGGAGACCTTCACCCTGGAGCGCGAGGGCGAGCCGCGCCGGACCGGCGAGGGTGTCGGGGCCGTCCGCGCCTTCAAGAGCGGGCGGATCGTCACCCGCGAAGAGGTCGTCGAGCGTGAGGAGCAGCGCCGCTTCGCCTACGTCCTGCTCGACGGCATGCCGATCCGCCGCTACCGCGCCGAGATCGACCTGGAACCCGAGGGCGACGGGTCGGCGCTGCGGTGGCGGTCGACGTTCTCGCCGATCGTCCCGGGCACCGGATGGGTCTTCCGGGTCGGGATCGAGCGTACGATCGCCTCGCTCGTGGCCGGGCTCACCGCCCCCGAGGCGTGAGCGTCGACGGGGGCCGGTCGGCCACGCCACGCCGCGGCGCCCGCCGCCGGCGTCACGTCACCCGTTCTGCGCCCGTGTACACGTTCACCGTCCCCCCGCGCGCGAAGGCGCAGAGGGTGAGGTTGCGGTCGGCGGCGAGGCTGACGGCCAGTGAGGTCGGCGCCCCCACGGCGACGAGGATCGGTGCCCCGGCGACCGCCGCCTTCTGGACGAGCTCGAAGGACACCCGCCCGGAGACGCAGAGGATCAGCCCGTGCAGCGGCAGCGTCCCCGCCAGGGCGCGGGCGCCGATGACCTTGTCCATCGCGTTGTGGCGCCCGACGTCCTCGCGGGCGAGCAGCAGCGTCCCGTCGGGGGCGAACAGACCCGTGGCGTGCAGGCCGCCGGTGCGGGCGAAGGCGGGCTGTGCGCCGGCCAGGCGATCGGGCAGGGCGGCGAGCAGCGCGCGGTCGACCCGAGGACCGTCCGGCAGCGCGTCGGCGTGGACGGCGACCTCCTCCAGGGCGCCCTTGCCGCAGACGCCGCACGACGAGGTCGTGTAGAAGCGGCGGGAGACGGGCCGCGCGACGAGGTCGGCGTCGACCTCCACGATGTTGGCCGCCAGGTCCGCGGTCGGGCCGGCCGCGCGGACGCCGCCGTGCCCGACCAGACCCTCCCCGTGCAGGAAGCCGACGGCGAGCTCCTCGTCGTGGCCGGGCGTGCGCATCGTCACCGCGAGCGCCTCGCCGTCGACCCTGATCTCCAGCGGCTCCTCGATCGCCACCCGGTCGTCGATGCCGTCGCGGGTGACGGGGGCGTGCAGCGCGGCGGCGGGATCTTCGGACATCGCCGCGCACGGTAGCGGTGCCTCTGCGGAGGCTCGGTGACGTACGACGCCACCGAGTCTCCAGGTACCGGACTACGGCGCCTCCGTCGGGCCTGCGCGAGCTTGGATGCCGTATGAGGGGCGCGAGCCTCCACGCACCGGGCGTTCGCAGAGAGCCGCCACCGGACAGCGCGGACTCGATGCGCTCCCGCGGCACCCAGGGCTGCACGATCGCCGAGATCCCGAAGCCGAACACGAGCGCCCACCACACCTCATAGGCCATGAGGAACGCGTTCCGCGCGCCGCCCCACACGACGTCCAGCATGCCGCTCACCGGTCAACCTCCGGTGCTGCCGACAGACGCGATGACGAGGCACAGGCCAGTGACCGCGCCGGCGAGATAGCGTGGCGTCCATGGGCCGTGTCTACCCGGAGATCGACGCCGCACTCCAGACCTGGATCGCGGCGCAGCCGCTGTTCTTCGTGGGCACCGCGCCGCTGGAGGCCGGCGGCCACGTGAACGTCTCCCCAAAGGGGCCGATCGGGACGCTCCGTGTCATCTCCCCCACCGAGGTGGCCTACCTGGACGTCGTGGGCAGCGGGGCAGAGACGGCCGCGCACCTGCTCGAGAACGGCCGCATCGTGATCATGTTCTGCGCAGTCTCCGGGGCTCCGCGGATCCTGCGCCTGCACGGGACGGGGACCGTCGTGTGGGCCGAGGACGACGGCTTCGACGCGCTGCGCAAGGCCCTCGCCTTCGACGAGCCCGAGGTCGACGAGTCACGCCGGGCCATCGTCCGCGTGCACGTCATCCGGATCGCCGACGCCTGCGGGTTCGGCGTCCCCCTCATGGACGTCGTCGGTGAGCGCGACAACGCCACCGCGTGGGCCAACGGCAAGCTCGCCAAGGGCGGCCCGGACGAGATCACCGCCTACAAGACCCAGAAGAACACCCACAGCATCGACGGGCTCCCCGCCTGGCCGGCCTCCGACGCCGGCTGAGGGCGGCCACGCAGGTCGCGCGCGGTCCGCGCGGAGCCTGGGTGCTGCCTGACGACACCGAGGCTCCACCCGGCGGCCCGCACCCGCGTCGGGACCCTCGCGGAGCCTGGGTGCTGTCAGAAGACACCGAGACTCCACCCACGTGCCGCGAGGACGGGAGAAGGACGCAGTCGTTCTCCCAATCCACCGACGAAGTCGGTGGACACTCACTCGTAGGCCAGCGCCTCCAGGACGTCCAGCCGGGCGGCGCGGCGGGCGGGCAGGATCGCTGCCAGCACGCCGGCCAGCCCGGAGGCGATGAGCACGGCGATCAGGGTGCCGACCGGGAAGGCGAGGCTGAAGTCGTCCAGCGCCCGGGTCACGAGGACCGACAGCGCCACCCCGAGCACGAGGCCCAGCACCCCGCCGATCAGCGCGGTGATGACCGCCTCCAGGCGGATCATTCGCTTGACCTGGCGGCGTGAGATCCCGATCGCGCGCAGCATCCCGAGCTCGCGGGTGCGCTCGGTGATCGACAGCACGAGCGTGTTGACGATCCCGAACAGCGCGACGATGACCGTCAGGGCCAGCAGGGCGTAGATGAGGCCGAGCAGCTGGTTGATCTGGTCGCGCTGGTCCTGCTTGAACTCCGAGGCGGTCAGCGCCTGCGCCTGCGGGTAGTCACGCTTGAGCAGCGCGTCGATGGAGCGCTTGACGCCGGCGTCCTCGCGCCCGCCCCGCAGTCCCACGAAGGTCAGCTGGTCCTGCTGCGCGCCGAAGCGGGCCTTGAGCACGGTGTTGGCGACCACGAGCGACCCGAGCAGCTGGCTCTTGTCCTTGAACGTCCCGGCGATCCGCGCCCGCAGCGGCCCCGAGCGCGGCGTGGCCAGCACGAGCGTCCCGCCGACCTTCAGGCCGTGGTCGGTCAGGTAGGTGTCGGAGACGAGGATCTCGCCGGGCCCCAGGCCGCGCAGCGCGTCCCGATCGCCCTGCTTGATCTCCAGGGCGTAGACGCGCTCCAGAGTTGCCGGGTCCACCCCGGTCACGCCCTGCTTGCCGGAGATGCCCCGCACCCGGGTGCGCGCGCCGCGCAGCGCACTGACCGTCTGCACGCCGTCGACGGTCTTGACCGCCTCCCCGGCGCGCGAGGTGAAGGCCCCGAATCCCGCCTGGTTCTGGAGGATGACCTGCCCGCGCAGGCCGTTGTCGACGGCGTCGGCGATCGTCTTGTTCGCGCCCGCGGCGAAGATCGCGGCGAAGCACACGAGGGCGACGCCGACCATCAGGGCGGCGGCCGTCGTCGCCGTGCGCCCGGGCTGCCGGACCGCGTTCTCGCGGGCCAGGCGCCCCGTGAGCCCGAACATGCGCTGCAGCGGCGCACCGACCACGGAGGCGATCGGCGAAACGAGCCGCGGGCTGAGCAGCGCCACCCCCACGAAGGTGACGGCCGCGCCCCCTCCGGTGAAGCTCAGCGCCCCGGTTGACCCCGAGGCGACGAACAGGCCGACGAGCATGAGCGCGATCCCCGCCGTCGCCAGCAGCAGCGCCAGCGGGAAGGCGAACCGTGAGCTGCGGGTCTCGGGCATTGCGACGCCCTCCCGCAGCGCGGCCACCGGAGGCACGCGCGTGGCCCGCAGCGCCGGGGCCAGCGACGAGACCACGGTCACGAGGGTGCCGACCACAAGGGCCACCACGACGGTCCGGGTGAGGATGACGGTGCCGCTGGACGGCAGGTCGATGCCGAAGCTCTTGAACAGCGCCCGCAGGGCGGAGGCGACGAGGATTCCCAGCCCCAGGCCGACCGCGGAGCCGAGCACCCCGAGCGTCAGCCCCTCCCCCAGCACGGTGCCGAGCACCTGGCGCCGGCTGGCCCCCAGGGTGCGCAGGAGCGCGAACTCGCGGGCCCGCTGGGCCACGGTGATCGAGAACGTGTTGAAGATGATGAACGCACCCACGAACAGGGCGATCCCGCCGAAGGCCAGCAGCGCGGTGCTCAGGAACGACAGCCCGCCCCGGATGTCGTCGGACTGGCTCTGGGCCTGCTGGCTCCCGGTGCGAACAATGGTGCCGCGCCCGCTGACGCGGCGGATGGCGGCGACCACCTGCTGCGGGCTGGTCGAGGACGCCACCGCCACGTTGATCGCGTCGAACTCCCCTTCCTTGCCGGTCACGCGCTGGGCCTCGGGCAGCGTCAGGGTGGCGAACGCCGCGCCCCCGAGCGACGAGACCCCGGCGATCGTCGTCGTGCCCACCAGGCGGTAGCGCTCGCGCGGGGCGACGCCCTGCACCGAGACGCGGTCGCCGAGCGCGAAGCCCTCGCGGTCGGCGGTGCCCTTGTCCAGCGTCACCTCACCGGCGGTGCGCGGGAAGCGCCCCTCGGCGACCTGGGTGGACGCGAAGGTCTGGATGTCCTGGGAGGCGATGAACATCGGCGCGCCCTGGGAGACCGCCTCGCCGTCCTTACCGAGGATCGTGCCGTTCATGTCGGCGATCGAGCCCGCGGCGGTCTGCACGCCGGCGACCTGGCGGATCTTGGCCAGGAGCGAGGCGGGCAGGGGCACGGTCGAGCTGCCGTCGTCCCCGGACAGCGCGTCGTCGGGGGTGATCACGACGTCGACCTTGGCCAGCGAGACCGAGAAGATGCGGTCGAACGACGAGTTGATCGTGTCGGTGAACACGTACGTCCCGGCGATGAGCATGACGCCGAGGGCGACGGCCATCGCGGTGAGGGCCAACCGGGTCTTGCGGGCCAGCAGCCCGCGCAGGGCGACGCGGCGCACGGCCTACTCCGCGGTCACGGGGGCCGCCAGGCCCGCGGAGTCCTCGGCCAGGACACCGTCGCGCAGGACGAGCAGGCGGTCGGCGATGCTCGCGGACTCCGGGTCGTGCGTGACCATGACGATGGTCTGGCCGAACTCGTCGACGCTCTGGCGCAGCAGGCCAAGCAGGTCCGCCGACGTCTTGGTGTCCAGGTTGCCGGTCGGCTCGTCGGCGAACACGACGGCCGGGCGCGAGGCCAGGGCGCGGGCGACGGCGACGCGCTGCTGCTGGCCGCCGGACAGCTCGGCCGGCCGATGATCGAGGCGGTCGCCGAGCCCGACCTTGGCCACGAGCGTGTCGATCCACGCCGCGTCCGGGTCGCGGCCGGCGATCGACATAGGGAGCAGGATGTTCTCCTGCGCGGTGAGGACGGGCAGCAGGTTGAAGGACTGGAAGATGAAGCCGAGCTTGTCGCGTCGCAGCTGCGTGAGGTCGCTGTCGTCGAGGCCGACGATCTCGGTGCCGTCGACGGTCACCGAGCCATGGGTGGGACGGTCCAGCCCCGCGAGGATGTGCATGAGCGTGGACTTCCCCGACCCCGACGGACCCATGATCGCGGTGAACTGGCCGGCCGGGAAGCCGACGCTGACCCCGCGCAGCGCGTGGACGGCCGCCTCGCCGGCCCCGTACTGCCGCGTGACGTCGGTGGCGGAAACGATCATTCCCTGCAGCCTGACAGGCGGTGTTCGTCTCGTGTTTCCGGAGTGTCATCGCCCGGCAGAGTCCACGCGGCCGCTGCGGCTCAGGCTCCCGCGGCAGCCTCGGTGATGGCCTGGTAGGCCGCACCCGGGTCGTCGCCCCCGAAGACCGCCGATCCGGCCACGAGCCAGTGCGCGCCGGCCCGCACGCACAGCGGGGCGGTGTCGACCGTCACGCCGCCGTCGACCATGAGCGTGGCGTCGCCGACCAGCGGCGTCATCCGCTGAAGCTTGTCCGGGGATGTGGTGATGAACGGCTGCCCACCCCACCCCGGGTTGACGGTCATGCACAGCGCCAGGTCCACGGCCGTCTCCGCGTACACGTCGACCGGGGTGGCGGGGCACACCGACAGGCCGGC
>JBBSUL010000047.1:0-21815 GCA_038234375.1 Solirubrobacterales bacterium
CACTGATCCTCCACGCACCTCCAGCCGCCGGGCGACCCGTGCCCGGACCATTGACGGTGGAGGCCGGTGGATCCACCGGCCTCCACCGTCAATGGTCCGGGCACGGGTCGCCCGGCGGCTGGAGGTGCGTGGAGGATCAGTGCTGCATGAGGTACGGGAGGTTCCACGCGGTGGCCGCCGACCTCCGGCCGCGGCCTACACGTCGGCCAGCAGCTCGGCCAGGCGGTCGACGTCGTCGGGGTCCAGAGCCGGGGACGTGAGGTGGGGAAGCTCGACGATCGGGACCGACGCCCCCTCGCGCAGGTGCGCCAGCTGCTCCTGCTGCACGGCGCTGCGCGCCGCCGCGCGGGCCACCGCGCCACGCACCCGTCCGGCCACCGCCGCCACGCCGTCCCGGCCGAACGCCTCGGCGTCGTCCAGCGACCACCGGGTGGCCAGCACATCGTTGGCCACGACGAGGTCCAGCCCGCGCTCCAGGGTCGTGACGACCCGGTCCTGCAGCTCCAGCGTCTCGGCGACCGGCAGCTCACCCGGCAGGGTCACCGCGACGATCGCCGCCTGCGCGGGATCGGCGAACGACGCCGCGACCGCCCCGCCCTGGGAGGCGATCGGCCCGATCCGCGCGATGTCGGTGAACGTCCGGGGGGCACGGAGCATCGCCAGCGCGTGCCCGGACGCGGGCAGGTCGGCGATCACGAGGTCGTACCGGGCGGCGTCCTTGTCCCAGCGCGCCTCCTGCGCCAGCTCCCACACCTTCGTCGCCGTGACGAGCTCCCGCGCCCCGGGCGCGGCGGCCACGAAGTAGGAGAACAGGTCTGAGCGGGTGAGGATGCTCACCAGCGCGCGTGAGCCCAGCTGCTTGGCCAGCCAGGCCTTCAGGGCGTCGTCCGGGTTGATCGAGACCGTCCACAGCCCGTCGCCGACCTCGTGCTCGACGCCGTGCGCACCGGCCCCGCCCCCCAGCAGGTCGGGCATCCTCGTGGCCTCGCCGACCTCGCACACCATGGTGCGCAGCCCCCGGGCGCACGCAGCGCGCCCTAGCGCGGCCGCCACCGTCGACTTGCCCACCCCGCCCTTGCCGGTGACGAGCACCAGTGGCCTGTCGAGAATCCGCATCATCCGTGTAGTGGCGAGACTACGTAGTTATTCCCAGCGTGGATGAACCGGTCACCCAGGACGAGACGCTGCGCGCGGCCTACGCGCGCTGCCGCCGCCTGCAGCAACGCCACGACCCGACGTTCTTCCTGGCCACCGCCCGGCTGCCCCGCGAGCGCCGACCCGCCGTCCACGCGCTCTACGGCTTCCTCCGCGGGGCCGACGAGATCGTCGACGGGCGCCACCGGCCGGGCGGACCGGTCGCCCGCCGCTCGGCGCTGGACGGCTGGCACGCCGCCCTCAACGACGGTCTGGCCGGAACGCGGATCCCCCATCCCGTCCTGGCCGCCCTGGCCCACGCCGGACCCCGGCACGACCTCCCGCTGCACCTGCTGGACCGCTACATGACCTCGATGCGGGTCGACTGCGCGGACCGCGTGCGGATCACCGAGACGGTGGCGCTGGATCACTACATGGACGGTAGCGCCGGGACCGTCGGCCGCCTGATGGCGCCCCTGCTGGACGCGACGCCGGACGCCACCGAGCCGCTGGCGCAGCTCGGCGTCGCCTTCCAGCTGACGAACTTCATCCGCGACGTGCGCGAGGACTGGGGGATGAACCGCATCTACCTCCCCGGTCTGGACGAGGAGACCCTGGAGCTCGGGGTGGTGACCGATGCCTTCCGCACCCACATCGCCGCCCAGGCCACCCGCGCGCGGGGGCTCTTCGCCGAGGCCGGCGCGATCACCGCCGAGGTGCCGGCGGCCGTGCGTCCGGGCATCCGTCTGGCCTGCGGCATCTACGAGGGGGTCCTGGACCGCGTCGAGGCGCTGGACGGTGACGTGCTGGCCCATCGGACCGGCGCGGGGACCCGGGGGTTCATCCGCGCGGCGATGGGTACGGTCCGGGCGGCGTGACGCGGGCCCGCGGCAACGGCGCTTGTACGATCCGCCCGTGGAGATCGCCTACGACGAGCAGGGCCTCGTACCCTGCGTCATCCAGGACTGGCGCACCGGCGAGGTCCTGACGCTCGCCTACGCCAACGCGGAGGCGGTCGCGTTGACCCGCCGGACGGGGGAGATGCACCTGTGGAGCCGCTCACGGCGCCAGCTGTGGCACAAGGGCGCGACCTCGGGCAACGTGCAGAAGGTCCGGGCGCTGCGCATGGACTGCGACGGCGACGCGCTGCTGGCGCTCGTCGAGCCGGCCGGCCCGGCCTGCCACACCGGGGAGCGCACCTGCTTCTTCGCCGGGGACGTGGAGCCGCCGGCGCCGCACGAGGTGCTGCCCGCGCTCGAGCGCACCCTCGCCGCACGGAAGGCCGAGCGTCCCGACGGCTCCTACACCGTCCAGCTGCTCGACGACCCGGCGCTGACCGGCGAAAAGGTCCGCGAGGAGGCCGAGGAGGTCACCCGCGCCGCTCGCCAAGAGACCGACGAGCGGGTCGACAACGAGGCCGCCGACGTGCTCTACCACCTGCTGGTCCTGCTGCACGGCCGCGGGCGCACGCTGGCCGACGTGGAGGCCGTGCTCGATGCCCGCAGCCGCTGAGGGCACCGCACCGCCCTCGGTCACCCCGTCGCTGGAGGAGGTCCGGGCGCTGGCGGCGTCCTACAACCTCGTCCCGCTGCGCCACAGCTTCATCGACGACTGCGAGACCCCGGTCAGCGCCTTCCTCAAGCTGCGCGGCCTGGACGCCCAGGCGGGAGAAGGAGCCGCAGGCGTGGGGTGTGCCTTTCTTTTGGAGAGCGCCGAGCAGGGTCAGCGGGTCGGGCGCTACTCGTTCATCGGGCTGCGACCCAAGCAGATCGTGCGCTGGGCGCTGGAGGACGGGGGGGACCCGTACGCGCTGGCCGGCGACGCGGTCGGCCGCTACCGCCAGGCGCCGCTGGAGGGCCTGCCGCCGTTCGCCGGCGGCGCCGTCGGCTTCTTCGGCTACGACCTCGTGCGGACCGTCGAGACGACCCTCGGCCCGCCCAACCCCGACGTCCTGGGGCTGCCGGACATGGCTCTCATGCTCTCCGACGTGCTCGTGGTCTTCGACCACCTCAAGCACACGGTCACGATCCTCGTGAACGTGTACGCCGAGACCGCGGACGCCGTCGACGCGGCCTACGCGGACGCGGCGGCGACGATCGACCGGGTCCGCGCGCGCCTGGCCGGCCCCGTACCGGCCGTACGGCCCCCAGGGGGGCCCGTGCGGTCGGAGGATCGCCCAGGGGGCGATCCTCCAGGGGGTGCTGACGCCCCAACCCAACGGGCGATGCCGGAGTTCGTCTCGAACATGGAGCGCGAGCAGTTCGAGGGCATGGTCGCGCGGATCGTGCAGTACGTGCACGCGGGGGACGCCTTCCAGGTCGTGCCCTCGCAGCGCTGGTCGGCGGACATCACCGGCCTGGAGGCGTTCAGCGTCTACCGCGGCCTGCGGGTGGTCAACCCGTCGCCGTACATGTACTTCCTGGACTTCGGGGACTTCCAGATCGCCGGCGCCTCCCCGGAGCCGCTGCTCACCGTGTCCGGTTCGCGGGTGTCCACCCGTCCGATCGCCGGGACCCGCCGCCGCGGGGCCACCGACGCCGAGGACGCTGCGCTGGCCCGCGAACTGCTGGAGGACGAGAAGGAGCGCTCGGAACACGTCATGCTCGTCGACCTTGGGCGCAACGATCTCGGGCGCGTGTGCGAGTACGGCAGCGTCACCGTCGACACGTTCATGGGCGTCGAGCAGTACTCCACCGTGATGCACATCGTGTCCAACGTCTCGGGCACCCTGCGTCAGGACGTCCGGGCGATGGACGCGCTGCGCTCAGTCCTGCCCGCCGGCACGCTGTCCGGGGCGCCGAAGGTCCGGGCGATGGAGATCATCGACGAGCTGGAGGGCGTCAAGCGCGGCGGCTACGGCGGCGCTATCGGCTACCTGTCCTACACGGGCGACCTGGACACCTGCATCCACATCCGCACCGTCGTCGTGCAGGACGGGCGCGCCCACATCCAGGCCGGCGGGGGCACCGTCGCCGACGCCCGGCCGGACTACGAGTACGAGGAGTCCGTCAACAAGGCGCGGGCGGTCAAGCAGGCGATCGAGCTGGCCGCGCGCCAGCCCGACTGGGCGTGATCGGATGGCCGGCGTCCTCGTCATCGACAACTACGACTCCTTCACCTACAACCTCGTGCAGTACCTCGGGGAGCTCGGCGCGGAGCTGACCGTGATCCGCAACGACCGGGCGAGCGTGGACGAGTTGCTGGCCACGGCGCCCGAGCGCGTCGTCGTGTCCCCGGGCCCCTGCACCCCCGACGACGCGGGCATCTCGATGGAGGCGATGCGCCGCTTCCCGGAGGCCGGGATCCCGACGCTCGGCGTCTGCCTCGGGCACCAGTCCCTGGCGCAGGTGTTCGGGGGGACGGTGATCCGCCACGAGCCCGTGCACGGCAAGACGACGACCGTCGAGCACGACGGCCGCGGCGTGTTCGCGGGGCTGCCCGCCGACCTCATCGTCGGGCGCTACCACTCGCTCGTCGTCCCCGAGCAGACGCTTCCGGACTGCTTCGAGGTCACCGCGCGCGGCGGCGGTGTGGTCATGGGCATCCGCCACCGAGAGCTGCCCGTGGAAGGTGTCCAGTTCCATCCCGAGTCCGTGCTCACCCCGCACGGGCAGGCGATGCTCGGATCCTTCCTCGGCCTCGCCCCGGCTGCCGCCGCCTGAGGCCGGCAACGACGATCCGCAGCCCGGCGCAGGTGTTCCCGCTCCGGCTCCGGGTAGCCTCCGGGCCCTCATGGAGCCCGACGTCCTCACCGCCGCGATCGACGACCTCGCGTCCGGCCGCGACCTGCCCCTCCAGCAGGCTGCCGCCGTGCTGGCCCGGATCATGGAGGGCGAGGCCACCGACGTGCAGACCGCGGCGGTGCTGATCGCCCTGCGCACCAAGGGGGAGACCGAGGCCGAGATGGCCGGCCTGGCCACGACCATGCGCGACATGGCCACTCACGTCGACGTCGACCTCGAGGGCCTCGTGGACACCGCCGGGACCGGCGGCGGACGCCAGACCTTCAACGTCTCGACCACGGCCGCCCTGATCGCGGCCGGCGCGGGCTGCCACGTGGCCAAGCACGGCAACCGGTCGGCCACCGGGGTGTCGGGCAGCGCCGACCTCCTGGAGGCACTGGGGGCCCGCATCGACCTCGACTCAGCCCAGGTCGCGCGCTGCATCCGCGAGGTCGGCTTCGGGTTCATGTTCGCGCCCGCCCACCACGCTGCCACCCGCTTCGTCGTCCCCGTCCGCAAGGCGCTGGCCGTCCGCACGGTCTTCAACGTCCTGGGTCCTCTGACCAACCCGGCCGGCGCCCGGCGTCAGCTCATCGGCGTGTCCGACCCCCGACTCGTCGAGCGCATGGCCGGGGCCCTGGCCACCCTGGGCTGTGACCGCGCGCTGGTAGTGTCCAGCGCCGACGGACTGGACGAGTTGAGCCTCTCCGGACCGACCCACGTCGTGGAAGTCAACGGACAGCAGATCGAGCACTACGACGTGTCCCCCGCGGACGTGGGACTCGACGCCGCGCGCTACGAGGACGTGGTCGGCGGCCTGCCCGCCGAGAACGCGGCGATCACCCGCGCGATCCTGGACGGTCAGCGCGGCGCGCCCCGCGACATGGCCGTCTTCAACGCGGGGGCGGCGATCTACGCCGCCGGGCGGGCCGACAGCCTCACCGATGGTGTCCGCGCCGCCGAGCGGGCCGTCGACGACGGGGCCGCGGCGGCGACCACGGCGGCGTACACCAGGCTCAGCGTCGACCTCGCGGGCGGGACGGACCCCGCGTGACTGGTGGGGAGACGACACCGTGAGCGTGCTCGATCAGATCGTCGAGGTCACCGAGAAGGAGATCCGGCGCCGGCGCAAGGCCCTACCCCTCAAGGACCTGGAGGCGCGGCTTGACACCCAGCCCTCCGAGGACCGGCCGTTCAGCGAGGCGCTGACGCGTCCGGGCGTCTCGGTCATCGCCGAGCACAAGCGCGCCTCCCCGTCGGCGGGCACGATCCGCAGCGGCTCGACCGTCGAGGAGATCGTCACCGCCTACGAGCGCGGCGGCGCGGCCGCGCTGTCGATCCTCACCGAGGGCCCGCACTTCGAGGGCTCCCTGGACGACCTGCGGGCCGCGCGGACCGCGTGCGGGCTGCCGATCCTCCGCAAGGACTTCATCGTCGACCGCTACCAACTCGTCGAGTCGGCGGTCGCCGGCGCGGACGCGGTCCTGCTCATCGTCGCCGCACTGAGCAAGAAGCAGCTGGAGGCACTGTACGTCGAGGCCTACCAGCTCGAGCTGGCCGTCCTCGTCGAGGTGCACGACGAGGACGAGCTGAAGACCGCGCTGGACGTCGTCGACGCCGACATCATCGGCATCAACAACCGGAACCTGACGGACTTCACCGTCGACGTCGAGCGGACCTTCGAGCTGCTGGCCGACGTCCCGACCGGCAAGACCGTGGTGTCCGAGTCCGGGCTGCACCACCGCGAGCAGCTCGAGGACCTGGAGCGCGTCGGCGTCGACGCGGTGCTCGTGGGGGAGAGCCTGATGCGCGCCCCCGATCCCGCGGCGGCGCTGGCGGCGCTGCTCGGCCACGGGGGCGACGGGCACCCCGACCTCGTCTGAGTGCGTCCGGCGGTCCGCTTTACCTGACGTTCAACCGCGGTTTGGACGCCGTTCAGCGCGCTCCGCTTGCATAGGGAGGATGAAGAGCAAGACGCTCCCCGTCGTGGCGGCGGCCGCCGCCGTGCTCGGCGGCGCGATCGTGGCCACCGGCGTCGCCGCCCTGGACCTCGGCACCACCACCTCGACCACGACGGTCGTCCAGCAGGCCCCGCTCGCCGACGGCCGCGTCCCGACGTCCGGGGCGATGACGCCTCGTGGCGTGTACCGCCGCGACGCTCCGGGCGTGGTGTTCATCCGCGCCGACATCGTCCAGCCGGCCGAGGGGTCACCCTTCGGCTTCGGGGCCCCCACCCAGCGCGGCACCGCGACCGGCTCGGGCTTCGTCATCGACGACAGCGGCAACATCCTCACCAACGCGCATGTCATCGACGGCGCCGTGAAGGTGACGGTGCAGCTGGCCGACAAGCAGGTTGTCGACGCCACGATCGTCGGCAAGGACAGCTCGTCGGACATCGCGCTGCTGCGCGTGGACCCGGACGGACTGGACCTCAAGCCGCTGGCCCTCGGCACCGCCAAGGGCGTCGAGGTCGGGGACCCCGTGGTCGCCATCGGCAACCCGTTCGGCCTCGACCGCACCCTCACCACCGGCGTGGTCAGCGCTCTCCAGCGACGCATCTCCGCTCCCGACGGGGCGGGGATCTCGAACGTCATCCAGACCGACGCGGCCATCAATCCCGGCAACTCCGGCGGGCCGCTCATCGACGCCGCCGGCCGGGTCATCGGGATCAACTCGCAGATCGAGACCGGCGGCAGCGGCAGCGGCAGCCTCGGGATCGGGTTCGCGGTCCCCATCGACACCGCCAAGCAGATCCTGCCCCAGCTGAAGTCCAGCGGCAAGGTGCAGCGCGCCTTCCTGGGCGTCACCACGCTGACCATCGACGGGACGCTGGCGCCGCTGGACCTGCCGACGGACTCCGGCGTCCTCGTGCAGACGGTGCAGGCCGGCAGCCCGGCCGCTCGGGCCGACCTCATGGGCGGCGGCCTCAGCGCGCAGGTCGGCGGCAATCCCGTCGTCCTCGGCGGGGACATCATCCAGTCCGTCGACGGCAAGCCGGTGTCCACGTCCGACGAGCTGTCGAGCCGCATCGGCGGCCTCAAGGTCGGCAAGGAGGTCTCCCTCGGCGTGCTGCGCGACGGCAAGAAGACGACGGTCAAGGTCAAGCTGGCCTCGCGGCCGTCGACCCCCGGGGTCGGCTGAGCGGTCCGGGCCCCCCGCGCGCACCCCGTACGATGGCGGGGTGCGCCCCACCCGCGTGAAGATCTGTGGCCTGACCGGCGTCGAGGATGCCGCCCTCGCGGTGCAGGCGGGCGTGTGGGCGCTGGGGGTCATCCTCTGGGAGGGCTCGCCGCGGGCGTGCACGCTCCAGGACGCGGCGGCGATCTCCGCCGTCCACCGCCGCGACGCCCAGATCTGCGGCGTCTTCGTCGACGCACCCCTCGACGAGGTCGCGCGGGCCGTCGACGTCGCGCATCTGTCGATCGTGCAGCTGCACGGGGACGAGGGGCCGGCCTACTGCGCCGAGATCGCCCGCCGGACGGGGGCCCGGGTCATGAAGGCCGCCCGCGTGGGCTCGCGGTCGGACATCCAGGCGATGGAGCGCTACCGCACCGACCTGCATCTGCTCGACACGCGCGTGGACGGGGTGCAGGGCGGCACCGGGCAGACGTTCGACTGGGCGCTGACGGGACTGCGCATGTCGCGGGTGCCCCTGGTCCTGTCGGGTGGGCTGGACTCGGGCAACGTCGCCGCGGCGATCGGCGCCACGAGCCCGTACGCGGTCGACGTGGCCGGCGGCACCGAGCTGACGCCCGGGGTCAAGGACCCCGAGCGGATCACCGCGTTCGTAGACGCCGTCCGGGCCGCGGACGCAGCGCGCGAGGCCGGGACCGAGCCCCAGGGGGTGGCGGGGTGACCGTGGATCACCGCTTCGGCCCGTACGGCGGGCAGTACGTGCCCGAGACGCTCATGCCGGCCCTGGCCGAACTGGAGGAGGCCTGGGGGGTGGCCCGCCAGGACCCCGTCTACCTGGAGGAGCTGCGCGAGCTGCTGCAGGACTTCGCCGGCCGTCCGTCGCGGCTGTACCGCTCGCGGCGCCTGAGCGAGCACGTCAGCGCCTCGGAGCACCAGCGCACGATCTACCTCAAGCGGGAGGACCTCAACCACACCGGGTCCCACAAGCTCAACAACGCCATCGGCCAGGCGTTGCTGGCCCGCCGCATGGGCAAGCAGCGGATCACCGCCGAGACCGGGGCCGGGCAGCACGGCGTGGCCACGGCGACCGCCTGCGCCCTGCTCGGGCTGGACTGCGTGGTGTTCATGGGCACCGAGGACACCCGCCGCCAGAAGCCCAACGTCGAGCGCATGGAGCTGCTCGGCGCCCGCGTGAACCCGGTCGAGGCGGGTACCGGGACCCTGAAGGACGCCACCAGCGAGGCGATCCGCGATTGGGTCACCAACGTGCAGAGCACGCACTACGTCATCGGCTCAGTCGTCGGCCCGGCGCCCTATCCGGTGATCGTCCGGGACCTGCAGCGCGTGATCGGCGACGAGGCGCGTGCGCAGATCCTCGAGCGCGAGGGGCGGCTGCCCGACCGGGTCATCGCCTGCGTCGGCGGCGGCTCCAACGCCATCGGCATCTTCACCGCGTTCGTCGGGGACCCCGACGTGCAGCTCATCGGCGTGGAGGCCGCCGGGGACGGCCTGGACTCCGGGCGGCACGGTGCGCCACTGACCGTCGGCGGCGCCTCGGGCGTCCTGCACGGGTCGATGTCGGCGGTCATGCAGGACGCTGAGGGCCAGATCGTCGAGGCCCATTCCATCTCCGCGGGGCTGGACTACCCCGGCTCGGGGCCCGAGCACGCGTTCCTGCGCGACCAGGGCCGCGCGCGATACGTCGCGGTGACCGACACCGACGCGCTGCGCGCCTTCACGACGGTCGCCAAGCTTGAGGGCATCATCCCGGCTCTGGAGACCGCGCACGCCTTGCACTACGCGCTGGAGGAGCCGACGGACGCGACGCTGGATCTCATCTGCCTCTCCGGCCGCGGGGACAAGGACCTCGCCCAGGTCCTCGAGCGCCTCGGCGCGGAGGCCCTGTGACCGCCACGGACCCTCCGGTCCGCACCGACGTCCCCGTTAACGCGGGCGCCGACCGCATCGCCGCCGCGTTCGCGTCCAGCGGCAAGCGCGCCGCGCTCATGCCGTACCTGATGGGCGGCTTTCCGGACACGGACACGTCCCGGGACATCGGCGTGGCCTACGCGGACGCCGGCGCGGACCTCGTCGAGCTCGGCGTGCCCTTCTCCGACCCGCTGGCCGACGGCCCGGTCATAGCCGCCGCCGGGACGGCGGCGCTGCGGGCAGGAGCGACCACCACGCGGATCCTGTCGGTCTGCGAGTCGGTCGCCCAGCGCGTCCCGGTGGTGCTCATGTGCTACGCCAACCTCGTGCTCGTCCATGGGCCCGAGGCCTTCGCCGCCGCCCTGCGCGACGCGGGTGCCAGCGGCCTGATCGTCCCGGACCTGCCGCTGGAGGAAGCGCCGCCGATCCTCGACGCGTGCGACGCGGCGGGCCTGGCGCTCGTGCCGATGGTGGCGCCCACCACCCCGGACGAGCGGATGCGGGTGATCGGGTCGCGCGCCCGCGGGTTCCTCTACACCGTGTCGCTGACCGGGACCACCGGCGAGCGCGAGGCGCCCCTGGGCGAGCGGGTGGCACAGGTCGTCGGACGGGCCAAGGCGGCGACCAAGGTCCCCGTGGCCCTGGGGTTCGGCATCGCCACGCCAGAGCAGGCCTCGGAGGCCGCCGACGCGGGGGCCGACGGGGTCATCGTCGGCACCCGCATGGTGCGGGCGGCGGCCGAGTCCTCGCGTCCGGCCGAGGCGACCGGGGCCGTCGTGGCGGCGCTGGCCCACGCGCTCAGGGTTCAGTCGTGAGCCCTTAGGTGAGATAGGCTGTCGCGCGTGGATCCCGTCCCTCCCGCCGCCCTTCGCGGCTTGTCTCTGTGCTGCTGCGCGCTGCCGTCCTCGCTGGCCTGACGGGCGCGCTGGCCCTCGGGGCCGCGGGGTGCGGGGGATCCTCGGACGGCGAGGACCTCGGAGCCACGACGCTCACGGTGTACTCGAGCCTCCCGCTGCGGGGGCCCGACGCCGAGGCATCGGAGGCGATCGTCAACGCCGAGAAGCTCGCCCTGGAGCAGGCGGGCGGCAAGGTCGGGCCCTTCACGATCAAGTACGTCAGCCTCGACGACTCCGACGGGCCGCAAGGGTGGCAGCCCAAGCCGGTCTCCGTCGCCGCACGCGAGGCCGCCCAGGACGAGTCCACGATCGGCTACCTCGGCGACCTGGACTCGGGGGCGTCCGCCATCTCGATCCCCACCCTGAACTCGGCCGGCACCCTGCAGATCTCGCCGGGCGCCACCGCTTCGGGGCTCACGAAGCTCGCCGGGGCCGACAAGGGAGAGCCCGAGAAGTACTACCCGTCGGGCAAGCGGACGTTTGGCCGCGTCGTCCCCGCCGACGACATCCAGGCCGCCGCGCTGGTGACCTACCAGCAGTCCGAGGGCTGCAAGCTCACCTACGTCCTGCACGAGATGGAGGTGGAGGGCAAGGGCGTCGCCGACCAGGTCGTCGCCCTGGCCCCCGAGCGCGGGCTCATGATCGCCGGGACCGGCGAAGTGGACTCGGGCTCGGCCGATCAGGCCTCGACCGTCACCGACATCGCCGCCGCCGCGCCCGACTGCGTGCTGTACGCCGGCCGCGACGGGCCCGGGGTCGGCCCGCTGCTACGCGGGGTGCGCGGGGCGCTGCCGTCGGTCCGGCTGTTCGGGTCAGCGGGAGTGGCCGACGCGACGTTCGCCGCGTCGCTGGACAAGGCGGTCGCCGCGCGGGTGTACCTCACGCGTCCGTCGCTGCCGGCCAAGCTGTACCCGCCCAAGGGCCGGGCCTTCCTGCGCGACTACCGCAAGCGCTTCGGGGTCGAACCGCCACCCGAGGCCATCTACGGCTACGCGGCGATGCAGGTGTTGCTGCAGGCCATCCGCGACGCGGGCGACGAGGGCAACGACAAGCAGGCGGTGATCGACGCCTTCTTCGCGATCCGGGACCGTGACTCGGTGCTCGGGCGCTTCTCGATCGACAAGAACGGCGACGTGTCGCTCACCGACTACGGTGCCTACCGGATCCGCGGTGGGAAGCTGGTGTTCGACCAGGTCATCCGGAGCCCGTCGGGGTAGCGCCCCGCGGAGGGCTCACCCGCCAGCGGGGACCCTCTACTCTGGAGCAATGCCCGACGACGCCACGCGCCAGCCGGCGGACGACTCCAGCCGCTCGCCGCGCCCGCCGCAGGGTCCGGGTGGCTCGGGCAAGGGCGGATCGTCCAATCCCAAGCGCACGCCGTGGCGGGTCGAGCCGGCCCCGGACGGGCGCGGCGCCCCGGACAAAGACGACAAGGATGGCAAGCGCAAGGCGCCGGCCGGACTGAGCTGGCAGCGCTTCGGGCTGCTGCTGCTCGGCCTGCTGGCCATCAACTTCTTCCTCACGACCCTGCTGCCCGGCGGTGAGAAGCCCGCGTCGATCTCCTACACGCCGACGTTCCTCGAGCAGGTCAAGAAGGGCAACGTCGTCGAGATCTCCTCCCGTGGGGAGACGGTCACCGGCACGTTCAAGGTCGACGTGGACCCGCCCGGCAAGAAGGGTAAGACCAAGCTCTTCAGCACCGAGATCCCGACGTTCGCCAGCAACGGCAACACGCTGTCCTCGCTCTTGCAGGACAACAACGTGATCGTCAACGCAGAGTCGCCGAACGAGGGCCGCAGCCTGCTGTCGTCGTTCCTCATCTCGCTGCTGCCGACCCTGCTGCTCATCGGCGCGTTCATCTTCATCGCCCGCAAGGCGGCCGCCAGCGCCGGCGGTGGCCTGGGCGCGCAGTTCGGGCGCACAAAAGCCAAGCGCGTCGAGCTGGACCAGGCGCGGACGACGTTCGAGGACGTCGCGGGGATCGACGAGGCCGAGGAAGAGCTCAAGGAGATCGTCGACTTCCTCCGAAATCCGGACAAGTACAAGGCGCTCGGTGCCAAGATCCCGCGCGGCGTCCTGCTGTCCGGGCTGCCGGGCACCGGCAAGACGCTGCTGGCCCGGGCCATGGCCGGCGAGGCGGAGGTCCCGTTCTTCAGCGCGTCCGCCTCGGAGTTCATCGAGATGATCGTGGGTGTCGGCGCCTCCCGGGTCCGCGACCTGTTCGACGAGGCGAAGAAGGCGGCTCCCGCCATCATCTTCATCGACGAGCTCGACGCGATCGGCCGCTCGCGCGGCGGGGCGGGCAGCATGGGCGGGCACGACGAGCGCGAGCAGACGCTCAACCAGATCCTCACGGAGATGGACGGCTTCGACCCGTCGATCGGCATCATCGTCCTGGCCTCCACCAACCGCCCGGAGGTCCTGGACTCCGCGCTGCTGCGCCCCGGACGCTTCGACCGCCGCGTCGTGGTGCAGTCGCCGGACAAGGTCGGCCGCGCGCAGATCCTGAAGGTCCATACGCGGTCGGTGCCGCTGGAGGAGGGCATCGACCTGGACGCCATCGCCTCCTCCACGCCGGGGATGGTGGGCGCCGACCTGGCCAACCTCGTCAACGAGGCGGCGCTGCTGGCCGCCAAGCGCGGACATTCACGGGTTGGGCTGACCGACTTCACCGACGGGCTGGAGAAGGTCATCCTCGGGGCCGAGCGCCGCGTGGTCATGAGCGACGACGAGCGCGAGCGCACGGCCTACCACGAGGCCGGGCACGCCCTGGTGGGCATGCTCACCGAGGGGGCGGATCCCGTGCGGAAGATCTCGATCATCCCCCGCGGCCAGGCGCTCGGCGTGACGCTGTCGGCGCCGGAGGCCGACCGCTTCAACTACGACCAGGCCTACCTGCGCGGCAAGATCCTCGTGGCACTGGGCGGTCGCGTGGCCGAGGAGGTCATCTACGGGACGATCACCACCGGCGCGGAGTCCGACATCCAGCAGCTGACGAACATCGCTCGCGGAATGGTGGTCCGCTGGGGTATGAGCGAGGCGGTCGGCCCGATCGCGGTGGAGGCCAGCAACCCCAACGGCATGCTCATGCCCGGCACCGACGGGGTCTCGCCCGCCACCCAGCAGCTCATCGACCAGGAGGTCCGCCGGATCGTCGACGAGGCCCACCACGACGTGACGATGCTGTTGACCGAGCACCGCCCGCAGTTGGAGCAGCTGACCGCCGAACTGCTCAAGGCCGAGACCCTCGACGAGACCGCCGCCTACGAGGCGGCTGGCGTGCACCGGGCCAAGCACGAGGAGCCCGAGGCGGCGCAGCCCACCAGCGGGACCGTGCCCTCCGAGCCGCTCCCGGAGCCGGCCGAGGCCTGACGCGCCCGTCTGTCAGCCCAGTGCGCTGGCCAGCGCCTCGTCGAGGTCGGGGTGCTGGAACGCGTACCCGGCGTCGAGCGCGCGCACCGGCACCGCACGCTGGCCCTCGGTGACGATCTCGGCCATGTCCCCGTAGAGCAGGCGGATGGCCAGGGCGGGGACGGGGGTGAAGGCCGGGCGGTGCAGCGCGCGGCCGAGCGCCTTGGAGAACGCCTTGTTGGTCACCGGCTCGGGTGCCGACCCGTTGTAGGCCCCCGACCACGACTCATCGTCGAGCGCCGCGAGGTACAGGCCCACGATGTCGTCGAGGTGGATCCATGGCATGTACTGGCCGCCGCCGGCCACCGGACCGCCGACCCCGAGCCGGAACGGCGGCAGCATCGTCTTCAACGCGCCGCCGGTCTTGTCGAGCACCACGCCGGTGCGGATGTGGACGACGCGCGCGCCGAACGCCGCGGCCGCGTCGGCCTCGCCCTCCCACACCACGCACACCTGCGCGAGGAAGTCGTCCCCCGGGGGTGTGCTCTCGTCGAGCTTCTCGTCCTGGTGCTTGCCGTAGTAGCCGACCGCCGACGAGGCGATCAGCGCGCGCGGCGACGGATCGGCCGCCTGCATGCCGGCGACGAGGTTGCGTGTCCCGGCCTGACGCGACTCACGGATCGCCCGTTTGCGGTCGTCGTTCCAGCGCTGGGCCACCGGCTCGCCGGCGAGGTGGATCACGGCGTCGCGTCCGGCCAGGGCGTCGGCGGGGGCGCTCTCGGCCAGCGGGTTCCAGTCCAGGGCGGGCACCCCCAGGGCGGACGACGCCTTCGCCGCGTCACGCGAGAGCACGGTGACCGAGTCCCCACGCGTCTTCAGGACATCGACGAGGCGCTCGCCGATGAGGCCGGTCGCGCCGGTAAGGGTGACGTTCATGCTCGTTATACGCCCGGCCGCGGCCGATCGATCAACCGCCGCTGCGCATGCGCTCGGCGTCCTGGGGGGCGAAGCCGATCGTGTTCTCCTCGGCCATCGCGGCGCCGGAGCGGCGGGCCTCCTGGGCGACCGCCTCGGCCACCGCGGGCGCAACGTCGCGGTTGAACACGGAGGGGATGATGTAGTCCTCACGCAGGTCGACGTCCTCGACGATCGTGGCGATCGCGCGGCCGGCGGCCATCTTCATCTCCTCGGTGATCGTCCGCGCCCGGACGTCCAGCGCGCCGCGGAACACGCCGGGGAAGCACAGGACGTTGTTGATCTGGTTGGGGTAGTCCGAGCGGCCGGTCGCGATGATGCGCGCGTACGGCGCGGCCTCCTCGGGCGCCACCTCGGGGTTCGGGTTGGCCATCGCGAAGACCATGGCGTCCTTGCTCATGGCCGACAGCGCCTCGGCAGGAAAGATCCGCGCACCGCTGAGGCCGATGAACAGGTCCGCGCCGTCGAGGGCGTTGATCGGGAGGCCGGAGATGTTCTGGGGGTTGGAGGACTCTGCGTACCAGCGCTTGGTCGCGTTCATCGTGCCGTCCTGGTAGTCGGCGCGCTGGACCGACAGCAGGCCCTTGGAGTCCGCGCCGATGATGTCGCGCACCCCCGCGGCCATGAGGATCTTCGTGACCGCGACACCGGCGGCACCCAGCCCGGTGACGAGCACCTTGAGGTCCATGAGGTCGCGGCCGGTGAGCTTGCACGCGTTCAGGAGCGCGGCGAGGACGACGACGGCGGTGCCGTGCTGGTCGTCGTGGAAGACCGGGATGTCCAGCTCCGCCTTGAGGCGATCCTCGATCTCGAAACAGCGCGGGGCGCTGATGTCCTCCAGGTTGATGCCGCCGAACCCGGGGGAGATGCGCCGCACCGTGTCGACGATCTCGTCCGGGTCCTTGGTGTTCAGGACGATCGGGAACGCGTCCACGCCCGCGAACTCCTTGAAGAGCATGCACTTGCCCTCCATGACCGGCATCGACGCCTCGGGGCCGATGTCGCCGAGCCCGAGCACGGCCGTGCCGTCGGACACCACGGCCACCGTGTTGCGCTTGATCGTGTACTGGAAGGCCTTGTCGCGGTCCTCGGCGATCGCCGTGCAGACCCGGGCGACGCCCGGGGTGTAGGCCATCGACAGGTCGTCGCGGGTGCGCAGCGGGGACTTGTTGTGCTGTTCGATCTTGCCGCCCATGTGGAGCAGGAAGGTGCGGTCGGTGGTGTCGATGACGCGCGCGCCGTCGAGGCCGTCGATCGCCGCGACGATCGCCTCCCAGTGCGACTGGCCGGCCGCGTCGACGGTGATGTCCCGCAGGAGCGTCGTGTCGCTGGCCTCCACGAGGTCGACCGCGCCGATGACGCCCTCGGCCTCACCGATCGCGGAGGCCACGCGTCCGAGCATGCCGGGCTTGTGGTCGATCTCCACGCGGATCGTCAGGGAGTACTGGGCGGAGGGGGTGGTCGGCATCGCGTCGCGCACGATATCTCCCCCACCGCCGTCACCCCCTTGCGCCTTACGTCGTCGCGGGCGAACCTGTAAAGCTGGCGGCATGAGCAAGTGGACCGCAGCGGACATCCCCGACCAGACGGGGCGCACGATCATCATCACCGGGGCCAACAGCGGCATCGGCCTGCAGGCGGCCAAGGCCCTGGCCGCCTCCGGTGCCCGGGTGACGCTGGCCGTGCGCAACGTCGAGAAGGGCTCCACGGCAGCCGCCGAGGTCGGTCACGGCGCGCAGGTCCGCGAGCTGGACCTCGCCTCACTGGACTCGGTGCGCGCGTTCGCCGACGCGTGGGAGGGGCCGGTCGACGTGCTCGTCAACAACGCCGGGGTCATGGCGCTGCCGGAGTCGCGGACCGCCGACGGCTTCGAGATGCAGTTCGGCACCAACCACCTCGGGCACTTCGCGCTCACCGGACTGCTGCTGGACCACATCACCGGGCGCGTGGTGACGGTGTCCAGTGGCGCGCACCGCATCGGGAAGATCCACCTGGACGACCTCAACTGGGAACAGCGCTATCAGCGCTGGCCGGCGTACGGGCAGTCCAAGCTCGCCAACCTGCAGTTCACCTTCGAGCTGCAGCGCCGGCTCGCCGCCGCAGGCTCGGACGTGATCGCCACGGCCGCGCACCCCGGATACGCCTCGACCAACCTGCAGTTCCACACCGCCTCGCTCCAGGACAAGCTCATGGCGATCGGGAACAAGGTCCTGGCCCAGAGCGCCGCGATGGGCGCCCTGCCGACCCTGTTCGCGGCCACCGCCGATGTCCCCGGCGGGTCGTTCGCCGGCCCGGACGGGCTCGGCGAGCAGCGCGGGCACCCTCATCTGGTCGGATGCACGTCGGCGGCCCGTGACGAAGATGTCGCCCGGAAGCTGTGGGCGCGCTCGGAGGAGCTGACCGGGGTGACCTACGACCTGGGCGCGGCGGCCGCCGCCTGAGCGCCGGTGGTCATCTGACGACGGTGGTGGCGGATGTGGGCCGCGGCGGTCTTGCCCGTCCGGCGCGGTGGCCGGCATCGGCCGCGTCGAACTACGGCCCTGTCTGCGTCGTCTTGGCCGGCCGGTAGCGCTCGGCGGAGGGGACGAGGGTGCCGGAGTAGCGTGCCCCTCCGGTGACGAGCACCGACCCGTCCGGAAGCAGGGTGGCGGTCTGGTGGGCTCGTGCGGTGCGCTGGGAACTGGCCACCTGCCAGCGGCTGGTGCGGGGGTCGTAGATCTGGGCGCGGGAAAGGGCGCCGCGGTCGCCGAAGCCGCCCGCGATCAGTACCCGGCCGTCGCCGAGGGTCGTGGCGGTGTGGAAACCGCGGGCCTCGCGTAGCGCCCTGGTGTAGGTGAACCGGCCGGTGGAGGGGGTGTAGCGCTCCACGCGCCTGGTGAAGCCGGGGGCGCGGTCGCCGCCGCCCACGATCAGCACCTTGCCGTCGGCGGTCAGGGTGGCGGTGTGGTTGACGCGGGCGGTCCGCAACCGGCCCGCCGTGTAACGCCAGCGGTTCTTGACCGGATCGTATATCTCACCGCTGTTGCGGAACTTCTCGGCACGATTCTCGCCGCCGGTCACCAGGACGCGACCGTCGAGCATCAGGACCGCCGCGTGGTGATAGCGCGAGGTTCTCATCGAGGCCGCGGAGGACCACCGATTGGTGGCGGGGTCGTAGAGCTCGGCCCGGGCCAGGGCCGGCACGCGCTTGCCCAGGCCGCCGGCGACCAGGACACGACCGTCGCGCAGCAGCGTCGCGGTGTGGTTGTCGCGGGCGGTTTTCATGCTGCCGGCGGAGGACCAGGTGCCCGTGGCCGGGTCGAAGAGCTCGGCCGACGCCAGGAAGCCCTTGTCGAGGTTGGCGCCGCCAACCACCAGGACCTTGCCGTTCTTCAGCGGGGTCGCGGTCTGGGCAAACCGGGGAGTGCGCAGGCGGCCGGTGTTGTGCCACTCGCCTCTGACCGGGTCGTAGAGCTCGGAGCTGGAGAGAAAGCCGTCGTAGCCGTATCCGCCGGTGACCAGCACCTGGCCCTGCGGCAGCAGGGTGGCAGTGTGGAACTCGCGGCTGGTTCGCAGGCGATCCGCCGACGACCACTGCCCGCTGCCGGCCGCCAGCGCCGTCGCGGCGAGCAAGGTCAACGCGGCGGCGGCGAGAGCCCAGCTGCCGCCGAACCACCGGGCTCTGCGGGACGGAACGATCGCGGGCAGACGGCGGCGCATCGGGCAAGCCTACGCGTTGCCCTCGAAGGGCGCTTCGGTAGTCACGGCCGGCGAAGGCCGTCACGGGGCGAGGGGTTCGTGTGCGGACCGCCGCAGCCGGCCGGGCGGCGTCCGGCCGACCGCCGGCCGGTCCCTACGCCCGGGCTGGGAGTGAGTTCGGGAACGACTCCGTACTGTGTCGGCCATGGCGCGATCACCATCTCGATCGACACGCGGCGGCGCGATCCGCCGTCGCGTCGCCGGCCTCGTCGTCGCCGGCCTCGGTCTGGGCGCGTTGCTCGGGTGGATCTTCGGCCAGGACCACGGCGGCGACAGCTCGACGGACGCTCGGGTGACATCGCTGACGGCACCGCGCGCCGTGCCGAAGGTCGCCCTCGGGAAGTCCACCGACCTTCCGGTCCTCGGGGTGCGCGTGGCGAAACCCGCCGGATGGCAGCTCACGCAGCGCAGTGGCGTGGCGAAGCTCAGTACCGACGACGGAACGGTCTCACTCGCGGTCTCCAACGCGGGCGGACCGCACCAGCAGCAGATGGTCCGCCGGTACGAGCAGGCCGAGCTGCTGCGCCTGTTCAAACCGGCGCAGGTCGTCGGCCGCCAGCGCGGAAAGATCGGGCTGCTCCCCGCCTTGAGCACGGAGATCGCCGGCACCACCAAACAACGCCGCCCGCTGCGCATCCTCACCACAGCTGTTAGCACGAAGTACCGAACGTACAGCGTCCAGGTCTTCAGCACCCCGCGCCCGCCGTCGGCCCACCTCACGGAAGTGCAGGCGATCCTCCGGGCCGTCCGCTTCTCGAAGCCGAAGTCATAGCGAGCCACACTGGATCGTCGGGGAGGAGGGTGACCGGCGACTGGTGGGCGGGACAGCTGTACCCTGCGGTCATGTTCCAGGGCCGGTCAGCACTACGTTCCAGCGCATCGTCGAGGCAGCGATGATGGCCGCATCGCGTCGGGCCGGGTGGGTCGCCGCGATACTCATCCTGGGGCTCGAAGGTGGCGCCCCGCCGGCGCTGGCCGGTCCGTCGCCGCAGCGAACGGTGCGCGTCCGCTCGGGTGCCGACCCGAACCGGGCCAGCAGCTCGCCGCGGTTGTCCTCGACCGGGCAGGTGGTGGTGTTCGACTCACAGGCCAGCAACCTCGGCCCAGCGGATCCCAACGGGGCAGTGCGCGACGCGTTTCTCTTCGACCAGGACAGCGGCCAGATCCTGTCACTCTCCAGCACCGCGGACCCGAAGGGCGCCGACGGCGCGTCGTCAGCGCCGGTGCTGAGCGCCGATGGGCAGGCGGCCGCCTTCGTCTCGCGCGCCTCGAACCTCGTCGCCGATGACACCAACCGGCACGAGGACGTGTTCCTGCGCTCGTGGTCCGGCCTGGAGCGGGTCTCGGTCGGCGTCGACGGCGCACAGGCCAACGGCGACTCCACCGAGCCGGACGTGTCGAAGGACGGCCGCTTTGTCGCCTTCACCTCCACCGCGGACAACCTCGTTGCCGATGACACTAACCACAGATCCGACGTCTTCGTGCGCGACCGCATGCGCGGCATCACCGTCGCCGTGAGCGTCACGCCCGCCGGCGTGCCGGCCCGGGGAGCGTCCAGCGGCGCGGCCATCAGCGAGGACGGGCGCTACGTGGCGTTCACCTCCACGGCCGACCGGCTGGTGCGCCGCGACAGCAACAAGGTCGCCGACGTCTTCGTCCGCGACCTGGTGGCCGGCAAGACCTCTCGGGTCAGCGTGTCGAGTGGTGGTCGTCAGCAGAATCGGGCGGTGGCCAAGCCGTTCTCTCCAGTGAGCGACATCTCTCGCGACGGGCGCTACGTCGTCTTCGACTCGGACGCCACCTCCCTGGTGCGCGGGGATCGCAACCGTCACACCGACGTCTTCCGGCGCGATCGCAAACGCCACACCACCACGCGGGTGAGCCTGGCCACCACGGGGCAGGAGGCGGACAACGACTCGTTCGCCCCCGCGATGTCCGGTGACGGGCGCTACGTGACCTTCGAGTCGTTCGCCGAGAACCTCACACCCGACGATTCGCCACGGGAGGACGTGTTCGTGCGGGACATCAAGCGTCGTCAAACGGTGATGGCCACCGTCTCCTCGCGCGGACGGCCACGGGCCGCCGAGCGCGTGCGCCAGTTGCTGCAGCGCCCGTCGATCAGCGACGACGGGGCGATCGTGGGCTTCGTCTCGACCGCGACGAACCTCGTCGCCAAGGACCGCAACAAGGCGCAGGACGTGTTCCTGCGGCGGCTGACCCCCGCTCCCACCGCGGTCGCCTCGCCGCGCGCCGGAGCGCGCCGTGGCCGGCTGGTCATCACCTTCTCCTCCCCCAACCGGCGGGCCGGCCCGCTGTTGTGCCGCCTCGACAAGCAGCCGGTGGCGATCTGCCCGCTGGGACGGGCGCTGTTGCCCGCCCTACGCGACGGGCGCCATCAGCTCGTGGCCTACCCCGGTGGCGCGGGCTCGTGGTACGCGACGCGTCCGGTGAAGGTCCGGATCACCATCTCCGGAGGCCGCGCGCGGATCAAGGTGACCAACCCGCTCGACGTCTTCGGTTGAGTGCCGGCTGGTCGCCGGCTTGCGCGCGGCCGCCTTCACTAGGCAACCGCCGGCGTATCGGGTAGGTTCTCCGCGCAGCTCGGGTAGACGACACGAGCGGCTCACACTTCAAACGGGATGGTCAGCATGCGAGCGCTTCGAATCACCACGACGTTGGCCGCGGTCACCGCGGGGTTGCTGATGGCACCAGCGCTCTCCCAGGCGGCGCCGGCCTGCTCGACGGGACGGCTCGCGCCCGGCCAGGAGCGGTGCGCTCCCGCGACCCCCCGGGCGGCGACGAAGCTGCGGGCGATCACCGCCACGCCGCAGACCACGCCGCCGCTGCACGGCACGAACCCGCATGGGCAGGGCACGGTCGCCGTGGTAGACCTGGCTCCTGATCCCAACCGGCCCTACAGCGGTGACATCACGGG
>JBBSUL010000048.1:0-21387 GCA_038234375.1 Solirubrobacterales bacterium
ACGACCTGCGGGCGATGATCGTCGGGATCCTCGACGAGCTTGGGCCCGAGCACCCGGTCGCCCGCCCGGTCCGGCGGGAGCTGGCCGCCGCGCTCTATTAGAAGCGCCACACTGCGGCACCGATGGCCGCCGCCCCCCGCAACCTCGTCAACCTGAAGTCCGTCGGCAAGGGCTACGGCAGCCGCACCGTGCTGACCGACCTCACCCTCGGCGTGCAGGCCGGCGACCGCATCGGCATCGTGGGGCGCAACGGGGACGGCAAGTCGACGCTGCTGCGGCTCATCGCGGGCCTGGAGGACGCCGACTCCGGCGCCGTGACTCGCACCCGCGGCCTACATCTTGCCGTCATCAGCCAGGACGACGCGCTGGACTCCGCCAAGACGATCCGCCAGGAGCTCGTCGGCGGGCGCGCCGACCACGAATGGGCGGGTGACAGCCGCTTCCGCGCCGTCCTGGACGGGCTGCTCGGCGGCGTGGACCTCACCCGCTTCCCCGACGGCATGGACACGGTCATCGGCCCGCTGTCCGGCGGCGAGCGCCGCCGGATCGCCCTGGCGCAGCTGCTGCTGGACACGCCGGACCTGCTGCTGCTGGACGAGCCCACCAACCACCTCGACGTCGAGGGCGTGGCCTGGCTGGCCGGACACCTGGCCGGCCGCCGTGGCTCGCTGATCGTCATCACCCACGACCGCTGGTTCCTGGACGCGGTGTGCACCGCGACCTGGGAGGTCGCCGACGGCGCCGTGCACCAGTACGAGGGCGGCTACGCGGCCTACGTCCTGGCCCGCGCCGAGCGCGATCGCCAGGCCTCCGCGCGCGAGGACCGCCGCCAGCAGCTCATGCGCAAGGAGCTGGCCTGGCTGCGCCGCGGCCCCCCGGCCCGCACCTCCAAGCCGAAGTTCCGCATCGAGGCCGCCAACGCCCTGATCGCCGACGAGCCACCGGCCCGCGACGGCGTCGAGCTGCTGCGGTTCGCCTCCCGCCGCCTGGGTGACAAGGTCCTCGAGGCCGAGGGGGTGACGGTCGCCTTCGGCGACCGGACGCTGCTGCAGCGCGCCACCTGGCGCCTCGGTCCCGGCGACCGCGTGGCGCTGGTCGGTGTCAACGGCTCGGGCAAGACCACGCTCATTCAGCTGCTCGCCGGCGTGCTGACCCCCTCCTCGGGGACGGTCACGCGCGGGGACACGGTCCGCCTGGCCCACCTCTCGCAGGACACCGCCGAGATCCCCGGGCACCTGCGCGTCCTCGAGGCGCTTGAGGAGGTCCGCGGGGTGGCCACGACGAGCGACGGGCAGCAGCTCACCGCCGGCGTGCTGTGCGAGCGCTTCGGCTTCGCCGGCCCACGGGCGCGGACGCTCGTGCGCGACCTGTCCGGCGGCGAGCGCCGGCGCCTGCAGCTCATGCGCCTGCTCATGGGCGAGCCGAACGTCCTGCTCCTCGACGAGCCGACGAACGACCTGGACATCGACACGCTCACGTCGATGGAAGACCTGCTGGACCGCTGGCCGGGCACCCTGGTCGTCGTCAGCCATGACCGCTACTTCGTCGAGCGCGTCTGCGACAACGTCTACGCTCTCGCCGGCGACGGCGGGGTCCGCCATCTGCCCGGCGGGATCGAGCAGTACGTGCAGTTGCGCCGGGACTCGGCCGCCGGGACGCCCCCGGCCCCCACCGGTGCCCCGGACGCCGCCCCCGCCGCGGCGGCGCCGTCCCACGCTCGGCGCCGCGACGCCCGCAAGCAGGTGGCCCGCCTGGAGCGCCAGCTGGAGCAGCTCGGGACGCGGGAGGCGAGCCTGCACGAGGAGATGGCCGCCAGCGCGAGCGACCACGAGCAGTTGCGCGCGCTGAACGCCGACCTGGCCAAGCTGGCCGGCCAGCGTGAGGAACTGGAGGCGGCGTGGCTGGCCGCCTCGGAGGTGGCCGAGGCCTGATGCGGGTTGTCGGTCAGGTGCGGGCACGAAGCGGGCCACCCTGCCTGGCGATGCCCGCCCGGGACGGGCGCCGGCTGCGGCCCGCCGAACGCTCGTCCCGCCCACCGGTGATCGGGCACGATCAACGCTCGGCCGGCGGGGCGCCGGCCGCTGATCACGTCCACCGCAAGGTGAACCGTCATTCCGCTCGCTCTATCCGAGTCAAGTGACGGCTCACCGTCCCGCCGTAAGGTGAACCGTCATTCCGGTCGGACTATCCGAGTCAAATGACGGCTCGTCCTTCGGCCCGCCCGTCCACCGTCGAGTCGGCGGCGGCGGCGGCACGCGCGCCATACCCGGTCGGCGGCCCGGCCCGGCCGAACGTCACTGCGGGCCCCACCGCGGCGCGGGCCACTGATCGATGGCGACGACTGGCCCGGCGCGTTCCGCGGTGTCGCGGCCGCCGACCGCTGAAGTGCGGATCGGGCGCGGTGTCACCAAACCCCGCCGCCCGCCCTTGCTGCCCGGCGCGCATGCCGTCGAACCGAGCGACAACGTGTACGAGGCGCGTCAGGGGCGCTTGGCCGGGCGCCGGATCGCGAACAGCGGCGACCCGCACTCCGGGCAGTACCCCTGCCAGCCGTCTTTGCCGTTGGGCAGCGTCACCGCCTCGGCGTCGGCGATCGGAACCTTCTGCCCGCACACGCACCAGCCCGTGGGCTCGGCGGCGGGTGGCGGGGTGGCGGGATCAGTCATTCCCGACATCATGGCCCGTCGCGTCAGGTCGCGAAGTCCGGGACGGCCGGATGCGTCGACGCGTCGGCCCGGCCCTTGGGCTCCTCCCAGTCCTCCTGGCGGCCCAGGGCCGTGAGGTCCAGCCAGTAGTAGGAGCCGCCGGTCATCTCCGCGCCACGCGCGAAGACCGAGTTGGTGTGGAAGACGGCGTCGCCGTCGCGCAGGAAGTAGCTGGTCCCCGGGTACTCGCCGGGCGCCAAGGGCCCGTCGCCCCGCTCCGCGAACTCCGCCGCCGTCCGGTAGTTGTACTCGGGCGCAGCGACGTCGGCATCGACCGTCACGTGGAAGTCGTAGTTGAAGTCGCTGCCGTGCGACGAGTACCACGGGAACGTCCACCCCCGACGGGCCTTGTAGGCCTCGATGCACTCCAGAGGCGCACGGGAGACGAAGGCCAGGGTCGTGTCCCGGGCGGCCAGGTGATCGAGGAGGCCCTGGGACACCTCGTCGGCACCGGCGGTGCAGCTCGGGCAGCCGTCCTCCCACTCGGGGTCGAACATGAAGTGGCCGACGATGAGCTGCCGGCGCCCCTCGAACAGGTGGCGCAGGCCGACCTCGCCGCCGGGGCCGGCGAAGACGTAGGGCTTGTCGATCCGGACCATAGGCAGGCGGCGGCGCTCGGCGTTGAGCGCGTCGCGGGCGCGGGTCATCTCCTTCTCGGCCTCCAGCAGGTGCACGCGGGCGGTCCGCCATTCGGCGGGGGTGACGATCTCGGGCAGGGTCATGGCGATCCTCCTCGTCTCGGGGGCGTTCGGGGTCTACCCGCTCAGACGGCGTGGTCGCGCAGGACTCATCGGCGCCGGTCGGCGCGCGAACCGGCAATCAGGGAGCCAGCGCGTGGGCGCGAAGGGCCTCGGCGGTGCGCTCGGGCCGCTCCCACCAGAACATGTGCCCGACCCCGTCCCAGCGCTGCAGGGCGGCGCCCGGGATCCGGGAGGCGATCAGGTCGCCGTTGGCGACGGGCAGCATCTCGTCCTCGGTGCCGTGGACGACGAGGGTCGTGGCCTGAATCTGCTCCAGCTGCGCCTGCACGTCGTGGCCGCCGATCGCCTGCATCTGCAGCATGATCGTGGGGATCTTGGCCGGGGCGCCCAGCGCCATGGCCCGGAAGGCGTCGTAGGCCGACGGGTCCGCCCGGTAGGCCTCCGACAGATTGCACTCGTAGCCGGCGCGGATCGCCAGCTCGCGGTCGCCGGAGGTCATCGCCGCGCCGAGCTTCTGGATGGTGGCCGGCGGGGCGCTCAGCGAGCCCGGACCCCCGCAGTAGGTGCAGCCGAGCGTGAGGGTGCGGATCCGCTGCGGGTGGCGCAGGGCGAGCTGTTGGGCGACCATGCCGCCCATCGAGATGCCCAGGATGTGGGCGCTCTCCCAGCCCAGGGCGTCGAGCAGCGCGGCCGCGTCGTCGGCGAGGTCGACGATCGTGAACGGCTCGGTCGCCGCCGGCGACAGCCCGATGCCGCGGTGGTCGTAGGCCACGCACTCGAAGTCGCGTGCGAGGTCGTCCAGGAGGGTGTCGCCCCACGACAGGTGGGTGCCGCTCATCCCCTGGATGAGCAGCAGCGGCTCGCCGGCACCGTGGCGGACGTGGTGCAGCTCCATGGGCTGCGACCCTACACGCCGGCCGCCGGAGCGCCCTCGAGCTCGAGGGCGAGCTGCGCTGGTCCCCGGGCCGCGGCGGGCTCGGTGGCGAAGGCGGCCACGCGCACCCCGAGCAGCCGGACGGGCCGGGCAGGGGCGTACTCGTGCAACAGCTCATGGGCGACCCGACCGACCGGGCCGGGGTCGTTGGTGGGTTGCTCCACGGTCCGTGCGCGCGTGACCGTCGTCCAGTCGTCGAGGCGGACCTTGATGGCGATCGTCCGTCCGCGGCGCCCGTGCTGGGCCAGCCCGGCGCACAGCTTCGCGACGAGGCGCTCGAGGTGGACGTCCAGCTGCACCGGGTCGGCGACGTCGACGTCGAACGTCGTCTCCCGCGACTCGGACACCGCCTCGCGCACCGGTTCGACGTGCGCCGAGCCCTCGAAGCGCCCGCGGGCGGCCAGCCACGGCCCCTGCCGCGGGCCGAAGTGCTCGGCCAGGGTGCCGGGGTCGGCCGCGCCGAGCGCGGCCAGTGTCGTGATCCCGATCGCCGCCAGGCGCTCGGCCGTCTTGGCGCCGATGCCGGGGACCAGCCGTGGCGCGGAGCCCGCAAAACGGGTACAGGCCTGCTCACGGGTCAGCACGACGAAGCCGGCGGGCTTCTCCGCGTCGGACGCGACCTTGGCCACGAGCTTGTTGGGCCCGATGCCCACCGAGGCGGTGAGCCCCGTGCGGGCCCGGATCTGCGTGACCAGGCGCCGCATGGCGGCCTTCGGGGAATGGAGGCCGCTGAGGTCCAGGTAGGCCTCGTCGAGGCCCATGACCTCCACGTCCTCCACGGTCCCGCGAACCAGCCCCATGACCGCGGCCGACGCCGAGCGGTAGGCCTCGAAGTCCGGGGCCACGACGACGGCGTCCGGGCACAGGCGACGCGCCCGCGAGGCCGGCATCGCCGACCCGATGCCGAAGCGCCGCGCCTCGTAGCTGGCCGTGGTGACCACGGCACGGGGCCCCGAGCCACAGACGATGACCGGCAGCCCGCGTAGCTCCGGCCGACGCTGCAGCTCGACCGACGCGAAGAAGGCGTCGATGTCCAGGTGGGCGATGACCGCGGGCACTGTGGCCAGGGTACGCGCCGTCCAGGACACATCGACAAGAACGTGCGTTCGCCGCCGGGCGGATCGGCGCCCGGCAGCGCAACGAAGGGCTACTTGTTGACGAGCACCGTGCCCAGGCTGCCGAAGTGCAGCTTGCGCTTGGTCGCCGCCGTGAGATCGAACTCACGGCCGCCGACGAACGGGCCCCGGTCGATGACCTTCACGCGCGCGCTGCGCCCGTGGTAACGGACGGTGAGCTTCGTGCCGCAGGGCAGCGACTTATGGGCGACCCCCAGCGTGGAGTACCCGAGGGTCTGGCCGCACGCCGTGCGGTTGCCGTACAGCGCATACCACGAGGCGCGGGCGCGCCGGAACACGTTCACGTATCCGGCCGAGCGCTTGGCCGGGCGGGCACCGAGGTCGCCGGGGAAGCGCACGCGGAGCGTCATCCGTCCCGTGCTGCGCGGCTTGTAGGTCAGGCGAAAGTCGCCGCCCTTGCGCGTGAGCGTCCGGTCGATGGTCTTCCAAGCCTTGCCGGCCTGCTTCTGCAGCCGCACGACTCGCCCCTTGCTGTGCGGGGTCAACGTGCCGGTGACGATCACCGAGGAGCCCATCGTGACGTTACGGCGGACGTGGTCGATCGACACCTTGGCGCGCGATCGCTTCCGTGCACCAGCGGGCTTGGCCGCTGAAGCCTTCGTGGCGGCTTTGGCGGGAGTGGCGTCGGACGAAGCGACGGTGGGCACCACGACAATCGTGGCGAGGGCTGCCGCCGCGCTGGCGGTCAGGCGGGTACGAGACATGGTCATCGGCCTCATGCGAGGTCGACCTCCTTCGTTGTCTGCCGCCTACGGGGTTAGCTGTCGGGCTCGCAGCGAGGCCGGTCACCCAGGGTGCGTGACGTGGCGCTCGACGCTACACGGCAAGGGCCGGTGATTCGCCCCATCCGGGCTCAGCGGATGCTGGCCGCCCGGCGGTGGGTCCCCCGCTCGCCTCCGCGTTCACGGGAGGTCGACTCGGCGATCGAACAGACGTTCGAGAATAGCGGCGCATCGCGGATCGTCTGTGCGGCCGATCACACTCCGGCCGGTCTATGCGCCAACTCCCCCGAGCGCCGCTTTGCAGGGATTCACCGTCAGACCGGTGCGGCGGCGGGCGTCCCGGCCCCGGGCGTACCGGCGAGCGCGTGGGCGGCGATCACCCCGGGGAGCAGCGCGATCGAGTCCCCGCCGGCCGCCTCGCGGTGGGCGAGGGCGGCGTCCAGCAGCGCCGCCACGGCATCGAGCAGGGGACCGTGCCGCGCGTCGTCGGCGTGCTGACAGCCCAGGCGCGCCAGCGCGACGGCCTCACCCGCCTCCAGCCCGACGTAGGCCTGCGGCACGACCGCGGCGGTGTGCGTCAGCACCCGCTCCAGGGCAGCGCTGCGGGTCCCCAGCGCGCCCTCGCCCACCGCGGGTCCCAGGTGCAGCAGCGCCTCGCCGCCGAGCAGGCGCTCCAGCTGCCCGCCCGCCATGGACCTCAGTGCCTCGTCGCCGAGGCCGGCCTGGAGGGCGGCCCGCGCGAGCACGAACGCCGACACCAGCCCGGTGCCGTAGGGCATGTCGCTGGCGTAGAGGATCTGACCCGGCGGGATGCTGGTGACGAGCGCAAGCAGGTCGGCGACGTTCCACCACGAGGTGTCGAACAGGAGGTTGGGCAGCCGCGCGGCCGCGTCGGCGAGCTGCCCCAGATCGCTGATGCCCGCGTGGGCGAGGACGATCCGGGCCTCGGGGTGGCGGTCGGCCAGCGCGGTGGCCGCGCGGCCGAGCTCCGGGATCCCGCGGCCGGCGTGCAGCAGGACCGGGGCCCGCCGCTCCGCGGCCAGCGCCGTCAGCGCGTCGACCACGGGGTGCGGCAGGCCGAAGGCGTCGCTGCGCGGGTGCAGCTTGATCCCACTGGCCCCGGCCGCCAGGCAGCGCCGCGCCTCGGCCGGCGCTCCTTCGGCGTTCGGGTCCACGCGGCACAGCCACCGCAGACGCCCTTCCGAGCGCGCGACGCACTCCGCGATCGCGTCGTTCGCAGGCGGGTAGCCGCCCGGCTCGTGCATCGGAAAGACGAGGCCGCCGGCGTGGCCGGCGTCGTCCAGCCCAGCCAGGATCTCCGCGAGTGTGGCGGTGGTGCCGTCAGGGTCGTGGCTACCGATGTGCAGGTGGGCGTCGCGCCAGACCGGCCCGGCGGTGGGTTCCTGCAGCAGCGACCGCAGGGCGACCGCCTGAGCTGAACCGTTCACCGGCATCACGGCGAGCGTAGTGCCCGGGCTCGGCGCGGGCTCTACTCAGGCGGCGACGGCCTCCAGCTGCCCCGGGGGCGTCACCGCCGGATCGCCCTCGAGCTCCTCACGCAGCTTGGTCAGGCCGAGGCGGATGCGGCTCTTCGCCGTCCCCAGCGGCACGCCGGCGCGGCGCGCGATCTGCGCGGCGGTCAGCCCGCCCCAGTAGGCGAGCACGACGGCCTCCCGCTGCACGTCGGGCAGGGACCGCAGGGCGACGTGGATGGCACGCCGCTCGCTGCGGTGCTCGGCCATCAGCGCCGGACGGTCCTCCGTCCGCGCCTCCTGCTGGGCGACGACGATCTTCAGACGGTCGCCGGCCCGGCCGGCCGCTTGTCCCTCTCGCCACAGGTCCAGCGCGCGCGAGCGCGCGATCAGGCGCAGGTAGCTGCCCAGCTCACCGCGGCGTTGGTCGAACTTCCCGGGGTTGCGCCACACCTTCAGGAACACGTCCTGGGTCACGTCCTGGGCCTGGGCGGCGTTGCCCAGCACGCGGAAGGCCGCGCCGTAGACGCTGCGGTGGTGCTCGTCGTAGGCCCGCCCGAAGACGGTGGGGTCAGTGAGGTTCACGGGATGCCTTTGGGGAGGGGGGTCGGTCCGTCCATCAACCTTCAACAGACTGTACAACCTTTGTATAAGGATTTCAAACGGCGCCGGTCTGCGGCCTCGAGGCGGGCGTTCCGTGCAACCGGCCGACCGCGCAGGCGGGACACCGCTCTGCGCTGCGAGAATCGCTCCGCATGCGCATCGCCCTCGCCCAGCTGAACACGACGGTCGGCGACCTGGACGGCAACTGCGCGCTGATCCGGACGGCGATCGCCGACGCCCGGAACGCCGGTGCCGCGCTCGTCCTCGTGCCCGAGCTCGCGGTGACCGGCTACCCGCCCGAGGACCTGCTGCTGAAGGAGCACCTGCTCGCCGCCGCCCGCGAGCAGCTGGACGGCATCGCCGCGCAGACCACGGGCATCGTCGCCGTCGTCGGCTTCCCCGAGCGCGACGACGATGTCTACAACAGCGCCGCCGTCCTGGCCGACGGCGCGGTGCAGGCCATCTACCGCAAGCTCCGGCTCCCCAACTACGGGGTGTTCGACGAGCTGCGCTACTTCCAGTCGGGCACCGCGCCGATGGTCATCGACGTCGACGGCGTGACCGTCGGCCTGACCATCTGCGAGGACATCTGGATGCCCGGCACCCCGGCCACCCCGGAGGCCCTGGCCGGTGCGCGGTTGATCGTCAACATCTCCGCCTCCCCCTTCCACGCCGGCAAGGCGCTCGCCCGCGAGGGCATGATCGCCCAGCGCGCCCGGGACAACCTGACGGCGATCGCGTTCTGCGCGCAGGTCGGCGGCCAGGACGAGCTCGTGTTCGACGGCTCGTCGGTCGTGGTGGACCACGCCGGGATCGCCATCGCCCGCGCCCCGCAGTTCGCCCCGGCGCTGCTGGTCTGCGACGTGGACACCGACGCGGCCGGCAGCGCCCGTCTCCACGACACCCGCCCGCGCCTGGCCGCGCGCGAGCAGCGTCCCGACGTCGCTCACGGCGGCGCGTTCACGACCGGCGCCCCGATCCCGGACGCCGGAGCCCGGTCGCAGGCCGGGGCCGTCGCCGTACGGCCGGAGGCCGTCGCCGAGGTCTACGACGCGCTCGTCCTGGGCACGCGCGACTACGTCGACAAGAACGGCTTCGGCCGCGTCGTGCTCGGGCTGTCCGGCGGCGTGGACTCAACCCTCGTCCTCCTGGTCGCGGTCGACGCGCTGGGTGCCGACCGTGTCAGCGTCGCGGTCATGCCCTCGCGGTACTCGTCCGAGGGCACGCAGGGCGACGCGCGCGCGCTCGCCGCCAACCTCGGTGTGGAGTGCCTGGACCTCCCCATCGAGGCACCCATGCTCCGCTACGAGGAGCTGCTGGCCGACGTGTTCGCCGGGCGCGAGCACGACCTGACCGAGGAGAACCTGCAGGCCCGCATCCGCGGCAACCTGCTCATGGCGCTCTCCAACAAGTTCGGGTGGATGGTCCTGACCACCGGCAACAAGTCCGAGATGAGCGTCGGCTATTCGACCCTGTACGGCGACAGCGCCGGCGGCTTCGCGGTCATCAAGGACGTGCCCAAGACGCTCGTGTACGCGCTCACCGCCTGGCGCCGCGCCCGTGACGCCACCGACCCGGTGCCGGACTCGATCGTCAGCCGGCCGCCCACGGCCGAACTGCGCGCCGACCAGCAGGACTCCGACTCCCTGCCCCCTTACGCGATCCTCGACCCGATCCTGCAGGGCTACGTCGAGCAGGATCTCGGCCCCGAGGCCCTCATCGCCCGCGGGCACGACGCCGACGCCGTCCGTCTCGTCGTGCGCCTCGTCGACCTCGCCGAGTACAAGCGCCGCCAGATGCCGCCCGGCATCAAGATCACCCCGCGCTCCTTCGGCCGCGACCGTCGCCTTCCCATCACGAGCCTGTGGAAAGGCTAATCGACTAACGTCGATCAACCTTTCCATTGGAGGTATGGCCCGTGAGAGGTCGCGTCCACTGCGCAGGCACCCGAGGGCCATACCTCCGCGCGCTGGGAGGCGTGATCGTCGGCACCCCTCGTCCGGAGTACCTCGGGGTCAGGCGACCGGAGCGGTGGACGGCAGGGGGCGGACGGCGATGGTCATGCGGACGATCGCGCACAGGCGCTCGGCGTCGTCGGTGATCGACACCTCCCACACCCACGTCGTCCGCCCGCGGTGGCGCCGGACCGCCTCGGCGTGGATGGTCCCGGCGAAGATCGGACGCAGGAACGAGGTCTGGTTGCTCAGGCCCTGGGCCGAGCAGCCGTCCTCGAAGACCGCGCGCGCCGTCGCCATGGAGGTCAGCGACTCGGCGATCGACGCGTACACCCCACCGTGCACAAGCCCCATCGGCTGCTTGAGCGCGTCCCGGACCGGCACGACCGCGGTCGCGCGCTCCGGTCCGACCTCGAGCAGCTCCAGGCCGTAGAGGGCGTCGAAGGTCTGCTCGTAGGGGATCACGGGCTCGAAGTCCATGGACGCCAGCGTATCCGGCGGCCCGCTGAGCGAGCGGCGCCGCGCCGAGTCCGGCGGCGGGCTAGGCTTCGTGGGGATGAGCCGCATCGATGACCTGCCCGCCGACCAGCGGGCCACGCTGCAACTGCTGCTCAAGCAGGGCAAGAACTACGACGAGCTGGCCGGCCTGCTGCGCTTGGAGCCCCACGCCGTACGCGAGCGCGCGCTGAACGCGCTGGACGCCCTCGGCCCCGAGACGGCCGCCCGGCTCGCCCCCGAGCGCCAGGACGAGATCAGCGACTACCTGCTGGGCCAGCAGCGCGCCTCGCAGCGAGCCGCCACCCGCTCCTTCCTCGAAGGCTCAGCCTCCGGCCGCACGTGGGCGCGCACCGTCAGCAGCGAGCTGCGGCCGCTGGCCGGCGACGCGCTGCCGGACATCCCGGCCGAGGCCGCGGAGATCGACGAGGCCTTCGGCGCCCTCAGCGCGCGCACGCAGGCCCGCGAGCGGCAGGACCAGTCCTCCAAGGTCGGCGGCGTGATCCTGCTGATCGGCGCGGCCGCCGTCGTCGCCGTGCTCGTCGTGCTCATCGTCTCGCGGCTGGGCGACGACGGCTCCTCCACCGACACCAGCGCGTCGGGGAACGACACTCCCACGAGCACGCAGGCCGACACGACAAGCACCCCGACCTCGGGGACGGCGGGCACCGCCGACCCCAACGGCGGCGTCGAAGCGCAGATCCCCATGAAGGGCTCAAACGGCAGCGACGCCGTGGCCGCCGGGTTCATCGTGGATCAGGGCTCCGGCCGCGCCCTCGGGATCTCCGGTCAGAACTTCGCGCCCACCACCGACAAGTTCGCCTACGCGGTCTGGCTCTACACCTCGCCGGAGAAGGCGGTGCGCCTGGGCTACGTTGGGGGCGGAGTCCCCAGCAGCGGCCAAAACAAGGGCCGGCTGGAGACCGGGGCGGACCCGGCGACGATCGAGCAGGCCGCGGCGCAGTCCAAGGACACCAAGGAAAAGGCCGCCCTGAAGCAGACGGCGCAGGAGATCCGGGCGGCGCTGAAGAACGTGTACGACTACAAGGAGCTCATCATCACGCGTGAGCCCGTCGACAAGCAGGCCACCAAGCCCGGCGAGATCGTCGCCTCCGGACCGATCGTCAAGCCCGGGTCCTAGTGGACCGTCAGGTCAGGGGGCGACGACGACGTCGCCCAGCGTGCTCAGCGCCTCGTTCAGGACCTTGGCCGTTGCCCGGCGGATCATGAGCCCCCCGCCAAAGCGCGCCCAGCCGCGCATCGACTGACGGCGCTCGACCGTCACCTTCGTGCCGCCGTCCTTCGCCGGCTCCAGCGACACCTCCGTGGTGGCGTCGCTGAGCACCCGGGCGAACGGCGTGCCCTCGATCTCCTGCGACCAGGCGATGCGCTGGTTCTCGTCCAGCTGCGACAGGCGCTGGTCCACGCGCACCGTCTTGCCCCGGTCGCTGCGCATGACCTCGGTGAACGCTCCCGCGGCCACCTGCTCGACACGCTCGACGCGCGGCCACCAGCGCGGGAGGTGATGCGGGTCGCCGACCACCTCCCAGACGGCGTCGGGGTCGGCGGAGATGACGCGTGAGCGGCGGGTGCGGGGCATGGTCAGGAGGCCAGGCTACCGGGCCGGACGGCTATGCGCTGCCGTATTGCAGCAACGTGTGGACGGGGTGGGACGCGATGGCCTCACGCCCGGGCAGGAAGGTCAGCTCGATGAGGAACGCGCACGCGGCCACCTCGCCCCCGAGCTGCTCGACGAGCGCGCACAGGGCACCGGCCGTCCCGCCGGTGGCCAGCAGGTCGTCGTGGACGAGCACCCGCGAGCCGCGGGTGATCGCGTCGCTGTGGACCTCCAGCGCGTCGGCACCGTACTCAAGGGCGTATTCGGCCCGCGTGGTCTCGTGCGGCAGCTTGCCGGGCTTGCGCGCGAGCACGAAGCCCGCGCCGATCTCCCGGGCCAGAGCGGGCCCGAGCAGGAAGCCGCGGGCCTCGGCCGCGACCACCAGGTCAACGTCCAGCGGCCGCGCGATCTCGGCCAGCGCCGCCACCGCGGCGTCCAGGGCGTCCGCGTCGGCCAGCAGTGGGGTGATGTCCTTGAACACGATGCCCGGCTCGGGGAAGTCCGGGATGTCGCGCACCAGGGCCTTCAGGTCGACGGCGGCGCTCACGGTCGCTCGCCCTGAGCCGGGGTGCCGACCGGGGGTCCGACGATCTTGCGCAGATCGCGGATCAGCAGGAGGTGCTTGAGGTGGGTGGTCACCGCGGCCAGGTTCTCCAGCGCCTCGAGCGCCTCCTTGCGCCGCTCGACGTTGCGCGAGCGCAGCGACGGAGCCAGGATCTGCTGCAGGAGCGCGGCCTCACGGTCGGCCGATGTCCGGAAGGCCCGCAGGTTCCGCCCGCCGACCCCGTACCGCGCCAGCTCGGTCACGGCCCGGATGATCTCCCGCTCGGTCTCGTCGAAGTGCTTGACCCCGCCACGGACCTCCCCACGGATGACCCCGTAGTCCTCGAGCTCGGCGACGAGAGCGGGCTCGGCCCGAGTCTCCTCGAGCACGTCCGCCAGCGTGTAGGTCGCGCCGCGGTCGTGCACGGAGACGCCCGATCGGCGCCGCACCTGCGCCGCCGGCGGGGGGGCGGCGGCGACCGCGCTGTCGTCGGCGGGGTCGGCCGCGACGGGCTCCGCGGTGAGCCGGCCCGAGGCCAGCTCCTGGCGGATGACCCGCAGGGGCAGGAACTCGTCCCGCTGCAGGCGCAGGATGGTGCGCAGGCGCTGCACGTCCCCCTGGTCGTAGAGGCGGTAGCCACCAGGTGTCCGGCGCGGGGTCAGCAGCTTCTGATCTTCCAGGTACCGGATCTTCGAGATCGAGATGTCCGGGAACTCCTGCTCCAGCGCCTTGCACACCGCGCCGATCGTCATCGCCTTGGCGCGCGGGACGGCATCGGGGCCGAGGACCCGCGCCGCCGAGTGGTCGCCGGCGGGCGCCATCAGCGTGACAGGAACGTGAGCTTGTACTTGCCGACCTGCAGCTCGTCGCCGTCCTCGAGCTGTTCGGACTCGATGCGCGTGCGGTTGACGTAGGTCCCGTTCAGGGACCCCAGATCGTCGAGGTAGAAGGTCTCGCCGCGGCGCACGAGCAGGGCGTGGTCGCGCGACACCGTGACGTCGTCCAGGAAGACCTCGGAGTCCGGCCGCCGCCCGATGCTCAGCCGGTCCGCGCGCAGCGGGAAGCTCTCGCCGACCCGGCCCCCGCCGGATCGGATGACCAGCGCCGCGCCCTGGGCCTCGACGATGTCGCCGACGTCGGTGGGGATGAACTCGCCGGTCTCCCCGACGCGGTAGGTCGCGGTCTGGGGCTCGTCGGGGGACTGCTCCGGACGGTCACCGAGGTAACCACCGCACTTCTGGCAGTAGTTGGCCCCCTCGGCGTTCGTGAAGCCGCATTCCGGACAGTGGATGGCCACCGTGCTCGCCCCTCTCTCGCGCGTCTAGTCCGACGCGGTCTCGTCGGCGGCAGCGCGGCCCGACAGGATGTCGGTCAGGCGCTGCACGTCGGCGCCGGTGATGACGTCCTCGCCGCCCTCGTGCTTCTTGCGCAGCCGGTTGACGAGCTCCGCGCGCAGGATGTCGATCTTGCCGTGCAGGATACGCCGCTGGTAGGAGATGTCGATCTCCTCCTCGGTGAGGTTCTGGATGAGGTCCTTCAGCTCCTGATCAGACAGTGAGCCGAGGTCCGGGAAGGTGTCCATGGTGCGCGACGGTCTCCTCTGGATGGCGCGGGCCGCGCGAGCATACCAGCGTCGCGCACCACAGGTTCAAGTTGAGCTTGAGGGTGCACGGGCGGCGAGTTGGCGGCGCGCGTCGAGGGTGTACAGCCCCGTCGCCCATAGCGACAGCGCTACGCCGAGCAGGAGACCGATCGACCCGAGCGTCCGCCACCCCAGGAGCCCGAACCCGATCCCGGCCATGAGGGGCCAGACGCTCCAGCGCCCGGGCCAGTTGATCTTCAGGTCGACCCCTCGGCGCACGGCGACCGGCCCGACCGCGAGCATGAACAGCTCACGCGCCACCAGCACGCCGAGCGCCCACCGCAGCAGCAGGTCGAAGTGGTAGGTGACGACGACGCCACTGACGACGAGCAGGCGGTCGAGGATCGGGTCGAGCATCGCGCCCAGCCGGCTGTACTGGCCGGTGATCCGCGCGGCCATGCCGTCCAGCTGGTCGCCCCAGGCGACGAGCGCGAAGATGATCGCGGGCGCCAGATCGGTCCCGTCGTCGGAGCTGAAGGCGAGGAAGAGGAACAACGGGATGCCCAGGGCGCGGATGTAGCCGATCGCGTTGGGGATCGTCCACGGGTTCAGTGGCGCCCCCGCGAGGGTGGCGGGCGGCGGCGGCCCGCTGCGGTCCAGGCCGCTGAAGCGGCGCAGCGTCAGGCGCGGGTTGCGCCAGGCGGGTGTCGGCTCCTTGGCCACGGCAGTGCTTTCGGATCAGGCGAGCGTCGGGATCAGGTCGAGCACGGCTTGGGCGGCGCCGTCCAGCGGGATGCCGTCCTGGACATCGGCCAGGCCGCGCCGGAGCTGGGCCTCGACGCGGCCGGAGTCCAGCGACCGCTTGCCCAGGGTCAGGCGCAGTGGACAGCCGAGCAGCTCGGCCTCGGCGAACTTCTCGCCGTTGCCGGTGTCGCGGTCGTCGTAGAGAACCTGCACCCCGGCGGCGCGCAGCTCGTCGTAGAGGGTGTCGGCGGCGGCGCGCTCCGGTGTGCCGCCCTTGCCCAGCGACACGAGGTTGACGGTCCACGGGGCCAGCGCCGCCGGCCACGAGATGCCCTTCTCGTCGGCGTACTGCTCAACGGCGGCGGCGACGATCCGCGCGGGGCCGATGCCGTAGCAGCCCATGACGATCGTCCGGGGCTTGCCGTCGACGTCCAGGTAGCTGGCGCCGAGCGGCTCGGTGTAGCGCGTGCCGAGCTTGAAGATGTTCCCGACCTCGATGGCCGGGACGACGCGGACGGCCTCGCCGCCGACCGTGTCGCCTACCTCCACCGAGCGAAGATCGGCGCGAGGAGCGTCGGCCGGCGGGCGGTAGCCGCGCAGGTGGCGGTCGGCCGCGTTGGCGCCGATGACGTACGGCCCGGCGCCGATCGCCTCATCCAGCAGCAGCGGGACGTCCGTCGCGTACGGGCCAAGGTAGCCGACCGGGCCGATGGCCGCGGTGATCTCGTCCGCACCGGCGGGCCGGAACGGGGAGCGCAGGGCGTTCTGGAGCTTGACGGGGTTGACCTGGTGGTCTCCGCGGACCACCACCATCAGCAGCCGCCCGTCGTCCTCCACGACGACCGGCATGGCCTTCAGCAGCGCCCCGGCGGGCAGGCCGAGCGCGGCGGCGACCGCATCCACGGTCGTGCGGCCGGGTGTGTCGACGGCGACGAGCTCCGGGTCGGCGGGCAGGTCGACGGCCTGCGCGTCGGCGGAGGCGACCTCGCGGTTGGCCGCGTACCCGGATGCGAGCACGACCTCGTCCTCACCGGCCCCGCAGGGCGCCATGTACTCGTGCGCGACAGTGCCGCCCATCATGCCCACGTCCGCCTCGCACTCGAACCACTCCAGGCCCGCGCGGTCGTAGATCCTCCGGTAGGCGCCGCGATGCGCCTCGTACTGGACCTCGAGGCCGGCCTCGTCGCGGTCGAAGGAGTAGCAGTCCTTCATGACAAACTCGCGGGTGCGCAGGACGCCCGCCCGCGGGCGCGGCTCGTCGCGCTCCTTGATCTGGAATTGGTACAGCGTCTTGGGCAGGTCCCGGTAGGACTTCACCGCCGCACCGACGTGGGTGGTCACCGCCTCCTCGTGCGTCATCGCCAGGACCATCTCCGCGCCCCTGCGGTCCTCCAGGGTGAACAGCTCACCGATCTGGTCGCGGCCGGTCCGGCGCCACAGGTCGCGCGGCTGCATCACCGGCAGCAGCAGCTCCTGCCCGCCGATGGCGTCCATCTCCTCGCGGATGAGTTGCGTGACCTTCTCGTGCACGCGCCAGCCGGCCGGCAGCCAGCTCCACAGCCCGGCGCCGAGCTGGCGGACCAGCCCGGCTCGAACCATGAGCTTGTGCGACAGCGCCTCTGCGTCGGCGGGCGGCTGACGCTCGGTGGGCAGGAACAGGGCGGAGCGGCGCATCTGAGCGACAGCCTACGGGTCACCCGCGGGCCACAGCATCGCGCGAGGGTGGAGATATGCTCGACCGGGTAGAGACGACCCACCCCGATTTCCGACATAGGAGAGCATTTCCACATGGCCTACGAGGTCCCCGCCCTGCCCTACGGCTACGACGCCCTGGAGCCCCACATCGACGCAGAGACGATGACGCTGCACCACGACAAGCACCACCAGGCCTACGTCGACAAGGCCAACGCCGCCCTCGAGGGCACCGACCACGCGGACAAACCAATCGAAGAGGTCGTCGCCAACCTGAGCGCGCTGCCCGCCGACAAGCAGGGCCCGGTCCGCAACAACGGCGGCGGTCATCTGAACCACTCGCTGTTCTGGGAGTCGATGAGCCCCGACGGCGGCGGGGAGCCGGGCGGCGAGCTCGGCGAGGCGATCACCTCGGCGTTCGGGTCCTTCGACGACTTCAAGGAGCAGTTCGAGGCCGCTGGCGTCGGTCAGTTCGGCTCGGGCTGGGCGTGGCTGGTCCTGGACTCAGGCGCGCTGAAGATCACGTCGACGGCCAACCAGGACAACCCGGTGACCGACGGCAGGACGCCGCTGCTGGGCAACGACGTGTGGGAGCACGCCTACTACGTCACCTACCGCAACCGCCGTCCCGAGTATCTGAAGGCGTGGTGGAACGTCGTCAACTGGGACGTCGTCGCGCAGCGGTACGCCGCCGCGAAGTAACACGCCGGATCCTGGTGCGGGCACCGCCCGCGGTGCGGCGCTCGCACCAGAACTTTCACGGTACCCTCGCGTTACGTCAGGCAGGGCGCTGCGGGCAGGGGTTGGTTCAGGCGCTCGATCACCGTTTCGTCTCGCCACTCAGGAGCCGCGCCTCGATGCTGTCCCTCTCCCGTTCCGCACGTGCCACCGCCCTGGCCGTGCTGCTGTGCGGCTTCGCCTTTCCCGCGGCGGCCTCCGCCAACGACACCCAGCGGTCGATCATGATGGACGACGACCTGCTGCTCTACGAGGGCGACCAGGTCCGCAACGACGCGCTGCAGCGCATGAAGGACCTCGGCGCGGACACCGTGCGCGTGACCGTGCTGTGGTCCGTCGTGGCCAAGGACGCCAACGACGGCAAGGCGTCCAAGGCGCGGAAGAAGCGCTTCAAGCGCCTGGGCGAAGACAACCCGAAGGCCTACCCATACAAGAACTGGGACCGCTTCGACAACCTCGCCCGCGCCTGCGCGATCCTCAAGATGACCTGCTACTTCAACGTCACCGGCCCCGGGCCGCGGTGGGTCAACGGCACGCCCCCGAAGAAGTACCGCAAGGACGCGAAGTACTGGAAGCCGAGCCCGACACGCTTCTACCGCTTCGTGCGCGCCGTCGCCAAGCGCTACGACGGCTCCTACCGCGACGAGAACACACCGCAGACGCTGCCACGAATCAGCTTCTGGAGCCTGTGGAACGAGCCGAACCAGGGCGGTTGGCTGCGTCCGCAGTGGCTGAACGGCAAGCCCGTCTCCCCGTACCTGTACCGCGATCTGTTCCAGTACGGTCGCCGCGCGCTGGTCAGCCGCGGGCACGGCGGCGACGTGATCCTCGTCGGTGAGACGGCCCCCACGAACGTCACGCGAAAGACGACGACCTCAGCGATGGGCCCCAAGCGGTTTGTCAACGAGCTGCTGTGCGGGCCCGGATCACGGGGCACGCGCTGCTCGCGCTTCAAGAAGGACGGGCCGATCCGCGCCACCGCCTGGGCGCACCACCCGTACACGAAGAACCTCTCGCCGCTGCAGCGCGACCCTGATCCCGAGCGCATCACGATGGCCAACCTCGGCGACCTGGGCACCCAGCTGGACCAGCTGTCGGCCACCGGGAACATCGCCTCCGGCATGCCGCTGCTCTCCACCGAGTTCGGCTACGAGACCAGCCCTCCCGATCCGTTCACGAGGACCACGCCGGCGCAGCAGGCGCAGTACAACCAGCTCGGCGACCTCATCACATACCTGAATCCGCGCGTCATCGGCAACACCCAGTTCCTGCTGCGTGACGCCAAGCCCAACCGCCGCTCCAAGAAGGACTCGCGCGGCTACTGGGGCACCTACCAGTCCGGGCTCTTCGAGGCGGACGGCAAGCCCAAGGCGGCCGCCATCGCCTACCAAATGCCGTTCCTGGCCAGCCCGGGCGACATCGACCCGGCCACGGGCCAGCCCACCGCCCAGCTGTTCGGCCAGCTGCGCTTCCTGCCCAACGTCCTCACGGCCGAGCTCTCGCAGCAGGTGCAGATCCAGTTCAAGCCGGCGGACGGCTCCAGCGACTTCGTCAACGTCGGCGACCCGATCACCGTCACCAACCTCGTCGGGTACTACACCGCGACGGCGCCCTACCCGCGCGTCGGGGGCCAGCTGCGCGCGGTGTGGAGCGGCTCGACGAAGCCCGGGGTCGCCGTGTCGCTCCCGCAGAACGTGCCCGCCGGTGGTGGGCCGCCGCCCGCGCCGGCTCCCGCCCCCGAGCCCGCTCCGGCCCCCGAGCCCGCACCGGCCCCCGAGCCCGCACCGTCCCCCGCCCCCGAGCCGACTCCAGGGCCGGCCCCGGCCCCGGCGGGTTAGAGCCTCACGTACTCAGCGCACCGGGTAGGGCGGCAGGTTGTTGGCGTCGATGCCGTCCGTGACCCCGCCGTGGTCCATGTGGACGGCGTAGCCGGCGTTCAGCAGCGCACAGCCCACCAGGACGGGAGCGATCAGCCGGCGGTGGCGCTGCAGGACGACGCCGGCCGCGACGAGGACCACGGGAGCGGCGAGCAGGATGACCCTCCCCCAGTCCAGCGCGAAGGTCATCGCCGCCAGGCAGCAGGCCACGAGCACGAGGCCGCGCCGCACGAACGGCGTGTCGCGCAGGGCCAGCGGCGCCACGAGCCACAGCGGACCGAAGGCCACGAAGATGCGCCGGGCCTCGGTGAGCCCGTCCTGGAGGCCGCGACGGACGTTGTCGATGCGGCCCTGGACGAGCCCGTCGCCGTAGCCGTTGACCTGCTCGCGCCCGACCGTCGGCAGGCCCAGGCGCAGCGCCGCGTACACGGCGACCGCGGGCGCACACACGGCCGCGGTCCGGACCAGGGCGTCACGGTCGACGAGGCGGTCCGCCCACACCGCGTAGGTCAGCGGCACGAGGAACATCGCCGACTCGCGCGTCAGCGCGGCGACCACGACGGTCAGCGCGAGCGCACGCGGGCGGCGGTCGACCATCAGCAGCACGGCGACGAGCATCAGCAGCACGGTGGCCGCGTCGGTGTTGCGCCCGTCGCGCAGGCTGACGATGACCAGGCCCGGCGAGGTGGCCAGGAACAGCGACAGGCCCACGGCCAGGCCGTCGGAGACGGCGAAGCGACGCAGCAGCACGTAGGTCACGCCGCCGCACGCGCCGGTGGCCAGCCAGGCCAGGAGACTGAACGAGAACGTGTGTCCGAAGGGCAGCACGTGCACGAGCGTGGGTACAAGCACGCGGTAGGCGAACGGGAATGTGTGGGTGGCGCCCGGCTCCTGCGCCATGAGCTCGTAGATGCGGTCGTCGCCGCGGGGGACGGCCTCGTCGACGACGAGCGCGTCGAGGAGGATGATCGCCAGGGTGCACAGCGCCGTGACCGACAGGGCCCGGCGAGCCATCACGGCGTGCGGGTGAAGCGGCGCCCGGCCGTCGGCGAGGCGGCCTCGTCGATCGACGTCTGGGCGGTGGCGAGCGCGGCGGCGGCCTCTTCGTCGGCCTTGGCCTTCTCGGCGGCGGCGCGGCGCTCGGGCGTGTCGGCGGTGACGTCCTCGTTCTCGACGAGCCACTGGCGCGCCTCGGCGGCCGAGCGCTCGTCGAGCACGATCTTCTGGCCGGCCGCGTAGTACTTGTCGATCTCCTCGAACAACGCGTCGACGAGGTTGGCGGTCGGGACCTTGCGGATGAGCTCGCCCTTGGAGAACACGACGCCCGCGTCCTTGGCCCCGGAGATGCCGAAGTCCGCGTGCCGGGCCTCGCCGATGCCGTTGACGCCGCAGCCCAGCACAGAGACCTCGATCGGGTCCTCGTAGGCGGTCAGGCGCTGCTCGACCTCGTTGACGACGGAGTCCATGTCGAACTGCAACCGCCCACAGGTCGGGCAGGCGATGAGGACGGGCCCGCGCTCGCGCAGCTTCAGCGCCTTGAGGATCTCCCAGGCGACCTTGACCTCCTCCTCGGCGTGGAAGGTCGACAGCGAGATGCGGATCGTGTCGCCGATCCCGTCCGCGAGTAGGGTGCCGAGGCCGACTGCGCTCTTCAGCGAACCCGCCCACTTGGTGCCCGCCTCGGTGACGCCCAGGTGCAGCGGGTAGGGGATCCGCTCGCTCAGGCGGCGGTTGGAGGCGATCGTGTTGGGGACACTGGTGGACTTCATCGAGACCTTGAAGTCGGTGAAGTCCAGGCGCTCCATGAGCTCGACGAAGCCGACGGCGGCGCTGACCAGCGCCTCCACCGGGTCGGTGTACTCCAGGTCG
>JBBSUL010000049.1:0-21324 GCA_038234375.1 Solirubrobacterales bacterium
ACAGCTCGAACGCCTCGCGCGAGCGCCGCGGGCCGATCCACGCCGGCGGGTACAGGCGCAGGGTCTCGTCGACGAGCAGGTCCATCGGCGTGTCCGTCAGGTCCGGCCGGGCGGCGAGCTCGTGAAAGAGGAAGGAGATCGTCGACGTCGTCGTGTCGTGCCCGGCGAACAGCAGCGTCATGACCTCGTCGCGGATGTGGCTGCGGCTGAGCGTGCCGCCGTCCTCGTCGTGGGCGTCGAGCAGCAGGCTGAGGATGTCCGCGCCGCGCGCGCCGGTGGTCCGCCGGCGCTCGATCTCGGCGTAGATGAGGGCGTCCAGGCGCTCGCGCGCGGCGTGCATCCGCGCCCACGGGGTCCGCGGGCCACGCAGGGCCTGCAGCAGGTAGTCGCGGGCGTAGAAGCCGAGGGCCTGCTCGAAGTCGGCGGCGGCCTGGGGGGCGTCGTCGTTGCGCAGGCCGAAGAGCGCGCGCATCGCGATCCGCAGCGCGAGCTCCCGCGTCCACTCGTACAGGTCCAGGTGCCGGCCGGCGTACCAGGCCTCCAGGCCGCGGTCGACCTCCTCGCCGATGGTCGCCACGGACGCGGCGATCTGCTCCTTGTGGAACGCGGGCAGCATGATCCGCCGCGAGCGGCGGTGGAAGTCCCCGTCGATCGTCAGCAACCCGTCGCCGAGCAGGGGGAACAGGTCGGCCAGGTAGCCGTCGCGGTAGGAGAAGTTCTGCGCGTTCGACACCAGGACGTGGTGGTTGGCCTCGGGCCCGAGGACGAAGACGGTGTTGCCGTGGAGGATCCGCAGCGTGAAGACCGGGCCGTACCGCGCGTAGGCGTCGAGCAGGACGGGCAGCGGGTCGCGGGCGAACCGCTGCGTCCGGGCCATGCTGAAGCGCGTGTCTCCGGGCGGGAACGGGACGGTCGTGCGCCGCTCGTTGCGCAGATCCCCAGCGATCCGGGTCACGGGGCTGGTGGTGAGGGGTGGGGGGCCGGCGAGCGTGGACGACACGGGACCTCTCTTGCGGGAAAGCTGAACCGGATTCACGTATCGGGGTGATCGTAGCGGTCCTGGCCGTCCGGGCAGGAGAGCTCGATGGCGCTGCGCGGGTGCGGACCACGGCACCGCGTGGCGCGCCCAACTCTCCCGCCTCCGTGTCATACTGCCCGTCCCGACACGGGGGCGTAGCTCAGTTGGTTAGAGCGCCGGCCTGTCACGCCGGAGGTCGCGGGTTCGAGTCCCGTCGCTCCCGCCTCATGAATGCCCTGTGTTCTCCGAGGTTTTTAGGTTTTTGCGGTTCCGGAGAGGCTGAAAGTACCGCTCCCGTCTCCGTGGGTAGCGCTTGTGGGTAGCGCTTGGAAGTCGGCCGAGGCCGTGAATCGGCTCTTCTGCGGTCCCGCACGCCGGAGGTCGCGAGACTTACCGACGGACGGACGGACTGACTGGTCTGGCCTTGGCGCACGGCCCACCGTGTATGATCGAACCTCGTTGCTCCAGACCCTGGCGGCGTGCCTGTCGAATCCGAGCGTCTGGAGCAGCACGTCCGATCAAGGCACAACCGTCGCGCGCTTGGCCGTCCTTCGAGACGCGGTGAGGCGTGACAGTGCTTGACTTCCCGTTGGCGCGTGATGATCTGACGAGCGCGATCTCCGCGTCGATGGTCGACCTGTACGCCCGTCATTACGGTCACGAGCGCACGACGGGCACGACCTACATCAACGAGAACGTGGTGGTCTGCGTGCTCGAAGACATCCTCAGCACTGGTGAGTCCTCGCTGGTCGCCGACGGCCACGCGGGTCAGGTCATCGACAGTCGCGTCGCCTTCCAAGAGAACCTGAAAGACGAGTTCACCGCGGAGGTCGAGCGGCTGACGCAGCGGCGTGTTACCGCCTTTCTCAGCGCCAATCAGACATCTCCGGGTGTCGCCTGCGAGCTGTTCTTCCTTGAACCGCCGGCTGCGACCCCGGCAATGGGAGGCGCACGGTGACCGCCGTCCCGATCGCCCCAACTGACCTCGACGACGATGCGCTCATGGTGCGCGTCCAAGCTGACGACTCCGGTGCGTTCGAGGCCCTGTTCGAGAGGTTCGCAGCTCGAGCGCATCGCGTGGCCCTCGGGATCGCGAAGGACAGCACGCGTGCTGAGGACGTTGTCCAGGATGCGTTCGTGTCGCTGTGGCGCGGCCGGGCGAACTACCGGTCAGATTGCGGGAGCGTCATCGCCTGGACGCTGGGCATCGTGCGAAACCGGGCGATCGATGCTCAGCGACGGGAACGTCGCCACGACACCCGCCGCGCCGCTGATGATCACTTCCACGCGCAAGTGGCGCCCGGCAAGGACATCGCTGAATCGCTGGTCGAGCGAGACCAGGCCACGCAGCTGCGTACCTCGCTGGCGTGCCTTCCTGCCGCTCAGCGCGACGTCATCGCGCTGGCCTACTTCGGCGAGCTCAGCAGCCCTGAGATCGCCGGCCAGCTCTCGATTCCGCTTGGAACGGTGAAGGGGCGTATGCGCCTCGGCCTGCAGAAGCTGCGCTTCGAGCAAGGGCTCTCAACGCGCCCGACACACGATGACGACGGGATTCAGCAGCGAATGCCAGGAGGCGAGGTGAAGCCGGAGGACGCAAGCTCCGGTCGCGTCGACGGCGATGTGTTGTCGGCGATCTCGGAAGGGCTGGTCGCGTTGCTGCGAGAGTCCTACCGTCGCTGCCCAACGCGGACGAACTCTGCGGGTCCCAGGCCGTTTTCGTGCCTCTGGTCCGACGGCGGGGCCGGTGCGGCGTGGGTCAAGCCGGTCGGCGAGATCGACATCCTTACCGCGCCTCGGGTCGATGAGGCTCTACGAGCAGCGCAGGCTGTGGCGCCGCGGGTGGTACTCGATCTTCGCGGCGTTTCGTTTCTCGATATCGCCGCCTTTCACGTGATCGTCGAGGCGAGCATCCGCACCCGCAAGTCGGCCGGCCGATTCGTTCTCGTCCGCGGCCCCGAGGATGTCCAACGCGCGCTCTCGCTCATCGGCATCCCGGAGTCGATCGAGATGGTAGAACTCGACCCCAGGCACCCGCCGGTCCAAGCGCTGCTAGAGCCGGCGCCCACCGAGACCGCGGCGTGAGACGGCGACCGGCTCTACCCCAGACGGCGAGGGACGCGGCCCAGGTGCTCACCGCCTCGTGCAAGGTCTGCCGGGCACGGCTCGCTCCGTGGGACGAAGTCACCGCCTACGCGGGCGGCGCGGCCCACCGGCGCTGTGTCGCCTACATCCCCCGACACTGAAAGCGGCAAACAGCTTTGCGGAGCATCTTCCAGAGTCCGCACCTGGGTATGTGCGCAGCTGTGCCAGGTTTGAGCTGAGGTACAAACGGTGGGAGCCAACTCAGAACGCCGCCCACGCCGAGTAGCCGGTCGTCGGCCAGGTCCTCATCGTGTCCGCCGCATCGAAGCTGGCCATTCGCAGCGGCGTGGCCGGGCTGTTCGTCGCGCAGCTGCCAATCACGCTCGGGATGTTCTACCGCGCGCGGATCCCGGTGGCGCACGGCGGAGTCGAGGCGTTCGAGGTCACGCTCGCCGTCGTGGGGTTCATGATGTGGCGCGAGACGCGGGCGACCCCCGTGCTGCAGACCGTCGTGACCGACAATCGAACGAGGAGACAGTGATGGCGTGGAGTGAGCGCAAGCAGTACGTCGAGGTGCTGGGCCACCGGATGGCCTACGTCGAGGAGGGTGCGGGCGACCCGATCGTGTTCCTGCACGGCAACCCGACGTCGTCGTACCTGTGGCACTCGGTCATTCCGGAGCTCAGCGGCCGTGGCCGCTGCATCGCGCCCGACCTGATCGGCATGGGCGACTCCGACAAGCTGCCGACCGACGACGCGGAGCGCTATTCCTTCGTCCGCCACCGCGAGTATCTAGACGCGTTCCTGGGGGCCGTCGAGGTCGACAGCGGCGTCACGCTGGTCATCCACGACTGGGGCAGCGCGCTGGGCTTTGACTGGGCCCGCCGCCACCCCGACCGCGTCACGGGCATCGCCTACATGGAGGCGATCGTGCAGCCGCTCGACGGCTGGGAGGCCTGGCCCGAGTCCGCCCGTGACATCTTCCAGGCCCTGCGCTCGCCCGCGGGTGAGGGAATGGTGCTGGAGAAGAACCTGTTCGTCGAGGCGATCCTGCCCAGCTCCATCCAGCGCACGCTGGAGCCCGAGGAGATGGACGAGTACCGCCGGCCGTTCGCGCAGCCCGGCGAGGACCGCCTCCCGACGCTCGTGTGGCCGCGGCAGATCCCGATCGGCGGCCAGCCCGTCGATGTGGTGAAGATCTGCGCCGACTACGCGGCCTGGCTGCCGACCACCGACGGGCTGAAGAAGCTGTTCGTCAACGCCGACCCCGGGACGATCCTCATCGGCGAGCAACGGGAGTTCTGCCGCACCTGGCCCAACCAGACCGAGGTCACCGTTCCGGGCCTGCACTTCATCCAGGAGGACTCCGGGGCCGCGATCGGGCAAGCGATCGCCGAGTGGCTCTGAGCGCGCTACGGAAATCCCACGGACCGATGAGTTCCGTGAGCCGGCGTCGTCCTGTGACCATGACCAACTCGACACAGACCCCGACCACCCTGACGAACATCGGCGTCGCCATGTTCGTCGTCTCCGACCAGGACACCGCGCTCGCGTTCTACACCGAGAAGCTCGGCTTCGAGGTCCGCGCGGACCTTTCCTTCGGCGAGGACGCCGAGGCGCGCTGGCTGGAGGTGGCGCCGCCCGGCTCCACCGCTCGGCTGGCCCTGAACCCGCCGATGGGCGGCGCCACGCCCGGTGGCGCCTCGATCGGCGTCGAGACGAGCGACGTCAAGGGCGAGCACGCTCGCCTGAGCGCGATCGGCGGCATCGACCTGGACACCGAGCCAATGACGCCGCCGGGCGCGCCGCTGATGTTCATGCTCCGCGACCCCGACGGCAACACAGTCGTCGTGGTCGAGGCACCCCCGGCGTAGGACGCGGCCCGGATCTGGCTGCGCGGACAGACACCCGCCGACGGTCGCGGGCGCCCGCCGCGCGTCCCGCGTACGCTGGGCGACGTGCCCCCGACCGATCACGGCGACCCCGGTGACGCGCCGACCCTCGCGCCACCGCTGACCGAGGCCGACCCCGCCCCGCGCCGGACACCGGCCGAGGAGGCGCGCACGCTCGTCGCGCAGGCGAACATCGCGACGCTGGCCAGCCTCACCGAGGCCGGCGACCCGTGGGCGTCGTACGTCACCTACGGCACGCTCGACGACGGCTCCCCCGTGCTGTGCCTGTCGCGCCTGGCCGAGCACGGGCGTAACCTCGACGGCGATCCGCGGGCGAGTGTGGCGATCGTGCAGGAGGACCCGCCCGCCGACCCGCTGGCCAGCGCGCGCGTCACGCTTGCCGGGGTGGCCCGGCGCCCGGACCCAGACGCGCTGGCCACGGTGCGCGAGGCGCACCTGAGCGCGGTATCGGCCGCGCACGTGTACGTCGACTTCACCGACTTCACGCTCTGGGTCCTCGAGGTCGACCGGGTGCGCTGGGTCGGCGGCTACGGGCGGATGGACTCCGCAGACGCCGAGGCCTACCGGACGGCCGTCCCGGACCCGGTCGCCGCCGCGGCCGCCGGCGCCGTCGCCCACCTCAACGACGACCATGCCGACGCGCTGCTGACCATGGCCCAGGCGCTCGGCGGGTTCCCCGACGCCACCGCCGCCCGGTGTGACGCCGCCGACCGCTACGGACTGGATCTGTCCCTGGACACGCCGCGCGGCCAGGCGATCACCCGGGTGGGCTTCGCGGAGCCGGTCGACGCGCCGGGCGGCCTGCGCGCGGCGACCGTCGCCCTGACGCAGCGCGCCCGCGCCCAGCCGCTCAGCTGAGGGTCCGCAGTACGTCGCCCAGCGGCCGCACGTCGGTGACCGCGTCGACGGGGAGCGGCGCGTACAGGTGCGGGAAGTGGCCGGCTCCGTCGGACGCCGCCTCGACGACGATCGGCAGGTCCTCGGGGTCGACGGTGAGGACGATGACGTCGCCGTGCGGTGGCGGGTGCAAGCGCGCGACGACGGAAGCCAACTGATCCGGCTGGCAGAGGTGCACGAACGGCGCGCCCGCGGGGATCGCGTACACGCCGTCCTCCTGGGCGGCGCTCCAGGCGCTCGTGCGGGTCAGATGCAGCAGCGGCGCGTCGTCGTCCATGCCATGAGCGTACGGGTGTCGGGCCGGGCGTCAGGCGCTGAGCGTGAGCTTGCGCGGGCCCTGACGGAAGCCGTGCTCGACGAGCAGCGCCTCGAGGTCCGAGCCGATGACGTCCTCGCCGTCCACGCGCTCGACGGCCAGGCGGCGTCCCCGCCCGCCACGGACCCAGTCGGCCAGCGCGTCGACGGCGAGCGGGATGCGCGCGTCGCCCGGATCGACGACGGTGAGCAGGGCCTTGCCGCCGCGCTCGACGTAGAGGACGACCTCTCCGCCGACGGTGACGACCTGCGCGCCGGCCACGCGGGCGGGCCGACGGGACGGGGCGCTGGTCTGCGCGTCGCCGCGCTTGGGCCACGGCAGTGCCGCCCCGTAGACCTGGGCGGGGTCGGTGGCCGCCAGGACGACGGCGGTCTGATCGTGCTCGCGCTGGGAGCGCAGGCGCTCGACGGCGCCGGGGAGCGCGAACTGCGCCCCGCCGAGGTGCTCGACGAAGTACCCGCGCCGGCACACGCCGAGGGTCTCCAGGTCGGCGAAGGCGGGGTACAGGGCGCTGAAGCCGCCGGGCACGCCCTCGGCCAGGACGGTCTCGCGGGTGACGATGCCGTGGCGCTCGAGCAGCAGCTCGGCGGTCGTGCGCCGGCGCTCGCTGACGCCGGCGACGGATTGCTCACCGAAGATCGGTGCGGTCAGCGACCAGCGCCCGGAGACCTGGGCGGCGGCGCCGGTGGGTGGGCGGGACCGATTCGACCCGAAGCGCCGGCCGGGGCGGGTGACGGCACGGTCGCGGTCCTTCGTGGCCCGGGCCAGCGCCAGGCGCGGGGCGCGCAGCGGCGCCCACGCGTCGTTCGTCACCTCCCCCGCCCACACGAGGTCCCACAGCGCCTCCTGCAGCGCCTCGGGCACGAGGTCGAGCTCGGCCAGCAGGTCCGTGAAGAAGCAGGGCGAGGTGGCCAGGCGGGCGCGGACGAGCACGTGGTCGGGCCCGTCCGGCGGGTCGCCCTTGACCGCTGCCGGCCCGATGGCCGCGGCGTCGTCGCGGAACCACAGCGCCACGCGCCCCGACGCGCGGCCGATGGCGCCCGCCCCCGCCCACACGAGCTCGCCGGACGCGCACAGCTGGTCCAGCCACGCCGGCGAGTAGGCGCCGCAGCGGCGCACGAGCACGTCGCTCTCCCACACGGAGGCCGGCAGCGCCAGGCCCTGCAGCGGGATGAGGACCTCGCGCAGCCGGTCGACGCCCGCGCCGGCGGGCGGGTGGCGGTCCACGCCCTGCCACGACGGCGCGAAGCGCGCGAGCTGCGCCTGGTCGGCGGCCTCGATCTCCTGGCGCAGGACGGCCAGCGACGCGCGGCGCAGCCGCCGCAGCACGTCGGTGTCGCACCACTCGCGCTCGGTCCCGCCGGGGCGCAGCTCGCCGCGCACGACTCGGCCGGAGGCCTCCAGCTCCTTCAGCGCCGACGACGGGTCCACGAGGTAGCGCGCGCGCAGCTCGGCGGTGGTGAACGGCCCGTGGGTCGCGGCGTAGCGCGCGGCGAGCGTGCGCAGCGCGTCGGGCACGTCCTGAAGGAACGCGGCGGGCAGCCCGCCGGGCGGCACGGTCCCCAGCGCGTCGCGGTACAGGCCGGCGTCGTCGGCGGCGATCCAGCGCTCGTCGCCCCCGACCCGCACACGTACCGCGCGTCGCTGACCGACCAGCGACTCCAGCAGCCCGGCGGCGTCGACGCCCGCGGTCGTCCGGGCCACCACTTCGTCGTCGGTCAGGTCGCCGACGCGGCGCAGCACGTCGCCGAGATCGTCCGCCGTCGAGGCCCGCGTACGCTCCGACGTGTGCTGCAGGTCGGCCTCGACGGTCTCCAGCGCCCCGCGGTCGATGAGCTCGCGCAGCTCCTCCTGCCCGAGCAGCTCGGCCAGCAGGTCCTTGTTCAGCGACAGGGCCGCGGCACGCCGCTCGGCGTTCGGCGTGTCCCCCTCGTACATGTACGTCGCGATGTAGTCGAACAGCAGCGACGAGGCGAACGGGGAGGCGGCCTGAGTCTCGACCTCGACCAGCGACAGCTCGCGGGAGTGCAGCGCGCGCAGCAGGTCGGTGAGGCCGGGTACGTCGAGGACGTCGCGCAGGCACTCGCGGTAGGTCTCCAGGATGATCGGGAAGTCGGCGTAGCGCTTGGCGACCTCCAGCAGCGACTGGGACTTCAGGCGCTGCTGCCACAGCGGCGTGCGCCGGCCCGGGTAGGCGCGGGGGATGAGCAGGGCGCGGCCGGCGTTCTCGCGGAAGCGCGCGCCGAACAGGGCGGAGGCGCCGAGCTCGGCGACGATCAGCTCCTGGGCCTCGTCGGGCTCGACCATCACGAGCTCGGCGCCTGGCGGTTCGTCCGCGTCCGGGAGGTGGACGATGATGCCGTCGTCGCTGTGGATCGCGTCGCTCTCCAGGCCGTAGACGTCGCGGATGCGGGCGCTCAGCGCCAGCGCCCACGCGGCGTGCACCCGCCCTCCGTACGGCGACAGGACGCACAGGCGCCAGTCGCCGATCTCGTCGCGGAAGCGCTCGACGACGATCGTGCGATCCGACGGGACCACGCGCGTGGCGGCCTGCTGCTCGCGCAGGTAGTCGACGAGGTTGCGGGCGGCCAGCGGGTCCAGGTCGTGGCTGGCCTCCAGAGCTGAGGGGTCGGCGTCCACCGCGGTGCGGGCGAACGCGCCGATCGCCTGCCCGAGCTCCTTGGGGCGCCCGACGCCGTCGCCCTTCCAGAACGGGATCGCCCCCGGTGCCCCGGGGGCGGGGGTGACGATCACGCGGTCGCGCTGGATGTCCTCGATCCGCCAGGCCGACGCGCCGAGCAGGAAGGTCTGCCCGGGCCGGGCCTCGTAGACCATCTCCTCGTCCAGCTCGCCGACGCGCCGCCCGTCCGGCAGGGTGACCGAGTACAGGCCCCGGTCGGGGATCGTGCCCGCGTTGACGATGGCCAGCGAGCGCGCGCCCTTGCGCGCACGGACCGTCCCGGCCACGCGGTCCCACACGATGCGCGCGCGCAGCTCGGAGAACTCCTGTGACGGATAGCGGCCGTCGAGCATGTCCAGCACGTTCTCCAGCAACTCGCGGGACAGCTCGGCGTAGGAGTGCGTGGAGGTGACCAGGGCGTGCAGCGCGTCGACCGCGAGGCCCCCGCCCCCGTCGTCGTCAGTGGCGTCGGCGGCCATCGCCACGATCTGCTGGGCGAGCACGTCGAGGGCGTTGCGGGGGACGACGGTCGGCTCGATCAGCCCCTCGCGCATGCGCTGGCCGACGACCGCGCACTCCAGCAGGTCGGCGCGGAACTTCGGGAAGATCCGCCCCTTCGACGTGTCCCCGACGCCGTGCCCGGCGCGGCCGACGCGCTGCAGCCCGCGGGCGACGGACTTGGGCGACTCGACCTGCAGGACGAGGTCCACGGCGCCCATGTCGATCCCGAGCTCCAGCGACGAGGTCGCGACCAGGCACGGCAGGTCCCCGGACTTCAGGAGCTCCTCGACGACCTCGCGCTCCTCGCGGGCCAGCGACCCGTGGTGGGCGCGGGCGATCGTCTCGGTCGCCGCCGCCGGGTCCTCGTCCAGGCGCGGGGCGTTGTGCAGCTCGTTCAGCCGGAGCGCCAGGCGCTCGGCTCCGCGGCGGTTGTTGACGAAGACGATCGTCGAGCGGTGCTGGTGGACGAGCTTCAACAGCTCCGGGTAGATCGCCGGCCAGATCGACCGGCGTGTGGCCTCGCCGCCGACCACGGGCTCCAGCGGGTCGCGGGGCTGACCGTCCTGCCCGAGTTGCTCGGGCTCGACCATCGACTCGACCGGCACGTGGATGCGCAGGTCCAGCGCCTTGCGCACGCCGGCGTCGACGATCCGGCACGTGCGGCGCGGGCCGACGAGGTAGCGGCCGACCTCCTCCAACGGGTTCTGGGTGGCCGACAGCCCAATGCGCTGCACGATGTGCTCAGGTGCCTGCAGCGCCTGAAGCCGCTCCAGGGTCAGCGCGAAGTGCGACCCGCGCTTGGTGGCGGCGATCGCGTGGATCTCGTCGACGATGACCGCCTGCACGCCGCGCAGCATGTCGCGGGCTCCGCTGGTGAGCACGAGGTACAGCGACTCGGGGGTGGTGATGAGGATGTCCGGAGGTCGGCGGCGCATCGCGGCGCGGTCGCGCTGGGGGGTGTCCCCGGTGCGGATGCCCACGGTCACGTCGGCGCCTATCCCACGCAGCGGCGCGCGGAGGTTGCGGTCCACGTCGTAGGCCAGCGCCTTCAGCGGCGAGACGTAGACGATCCGGGTATGGCCGGGACTTGCCTCCCTGGCCAGCGCGTCCAGCCCCCACAGGAACGCGGCGAGCGTCTTGCCGCTGCCCGTCGGTGCGGCAATCAGGGTGTGCGCGCCGGAGGCGATCGCCGGCCACGCCTGCCGCTGGACCTCGGTCGGCTCCGCGAACGCTGAGGCAAACCACTCCTGCGTGCGGGGGCTGAAGGATTCAAGCGGCACCGCGCCTCAGCCTAGTCGGCGTCGTTCGCCTCGCCCGTGCGCGGTCGGCGGTGCGGACCGAAACGACGAAAGCCCCGCCGGTACCGCGCGGGGCTCTGATCGTGTGGGGGTCAGCGGTGCAGCAGAACTCCCCCGCAGTGGGGGCAGCTCGCGCGATCCGCGACCCGCTCTGCGGCCCATTGCCGCAGGCACTTCGCACAGAGGACACGCATGGGCGTCCTCCTTTCTCTCGTGTTGCCCCTTTAATCTACCACCCGGTGGTTGGTCGACCGGGCGGTCACGTGCAGGGCCCTATCTATGGACCGGTGAGCGGCCGTCGACCGCTGCGCGGGCTGGAGCCCGGAGTCAGTTCAGACGTGCCTGCATGGCGCGCAGCTGCACCTCGATCGTCTCGCGCCAGGGCGGGTCGGAGGGCAGTAGCAGTCGCAGCTCGGCCGCGCGGATCGCCGGCCCGAGGTCTCCCCGGCGGGTGTAGGCGGCGACGAGGTTGTTGAGGATCCGCATGGCGATGTCGTGCGCGCCCCACGGGTGCACGCTCCCCGGGTCGACGGTGGTCGCGTCCAGCGGCGTCCCGCCGCTGAACGGGTCCAGCAGCAGGGGCGGTCTCGTGTCGAAGCGGCCGACGACGAAGTGTCCCGGCAGACCGACGCCGGCCAGGGGAATGTCGGCCCGCCGCGCGACCTCGGCGTAGACGACGGACAGCAGGATCGGCAGCCCCCGCCCGCGCTGCAGCACGAGGTCGAGCATCGAGTTGTCGGGGTGGTCGTAGTCGTCCTCGTCGCCGGTGAAGCCGTGGACCCCGCCGAGCAGGTCCGTGCACGCAGCGGCCTCGCGCACCGGGTCGGCGACGCAGCGCGACGCGGCGATCATCAGCTCCGCGCCGAGGCTGTCCAGGTGACGCAGCGCCCCGTCGGCGTCAACCTCACCGGGGCGCAGCTCGGAGGCGAGCGCGAGCGCGAGAAGGTCCAGCGGCGGGGCGGCGCTTTTGGCGAGGACGGCGAAGGCGGGCAACGGGGCCATCAGCAGCAGTCTGACGAGGCCCCCGTGCGCCTACGCGGGGAGGCACCAGTCGACGGCGTCGCCGCCCTGCTGCACGAGCGACGCGTCGGCGCGGCTGAACGGGCGTGAGCCGAAGAAGCCGTTGTGGGCCGACAGCGGGCTCGGGTGGGCGGACTCCAGACACGGTACGCCGGCGAGCAGCGGGCGCAGGCTGCGCGCGTTGCGCCCCCACAGGATGGCCACCAGCGGGCCGCCGCGCGCGGCGAGCGCCCGGATCGCCTGCTCGGTCACCGCTTCCCAGCCCTTGCCCTGATGGGAGTTCGGCGCGCCGGGCTGGACGGTGAGCGAGCGGTTGAGCAGCAGGACACCACGCTGGGCCCACACCGTCAGGTCACCCGACGACGGAGGCGGATGGCCGAGGTCTGAGGCGTACTCCTTGAAGATGTTGCGCAGGCTGCCCGGGAGCGGCCGCACGTCGGCGCCGACCGAGAACGACAGGCCCACGGCGTGTCCGGGCGTCGGGTAGGGGTCCTGCCCGACGACGAGCACCCGCGTCTGATCCAGGGGCAGGTTGAAGGCGCGCAGCACGTCCTTGCCGGCCGGCAGGTACGGGCGGCCGGCGGCGGCCTCCGCGCGCAGGAAGTCACCCATCGCCGCGATGCGGCCGGCCACCGGCTCCAGGGCCCGTGCCCACCCCGGGTCGATGATCTCGTGCAGCGGGCGCGCGTTCACGCGCCCGAGCCTATCCCGCTGGGCCGGGAGGACCCGTGGCACGCCGGACCGCGTCGTCCAGCCGGGCGAACCGTGGGTCGTCGGCCACGAGCATCGGGACCAAGCCCCGGCGCACGTCGGCCGTCTCGAGCGTGCCGGCGGCCAGCATCGCCTCGATGTCGGCCCAGTCCCTGGTGCGATCGAACATGGCTTTGAAGACGGCGAGCTGCACCGGCCCGAGCACGGGGATCTCGGCGCCCGCGAACGGCACGACATGCAGGTGCCGGGCGGCGTCGGCGTGGACGGGCGCGTAGTCGAAGAACAGGTCGACCGGGGTGTCCTCCCACCACAGCCGGACCTGGCCGTCGCGAACGGTCTGCGCAGCGTCGTCGACGGTGTGGGTGACCCCGATGCCCGCGAGGACCTCGAGCACCGTTGCGGACCGGTCGGGGGTGACGAACACGTTGACGTCGAGGTCCCGTGTGCCGCGCGGCTCGTGCGTCCAGTAGGCCAGGGCGATCGCGCCGCCGAACGCGTGCGCCAGCCCGGCGTCCGTGAGCGCCGCCGTGACGGCCAGCAGGCGCTCGGCGAGCGTCACGCTGTCGGCAGCGCCGGAAAGCGCAACGGGCCTGGCCTCCGGAAGGGAAGCGCCTCGGCGAGCGCCAGGACGTCCGCCAGGCGGTCGCCGGCCCGCACGAGCTCGGCACGGCTTCGCCCGCCGGGCAGCGCGGCGACGCGGAGCTGCTGTCCCATCGCACCCAGAAGCCGGGTGGACGTCGCCAGCGACGGGACCTTGCGCCGGGACTCGTAGGCCGACACCGTCGCCTGCGAGGTGCCGGCCAAGGCTGCGAGCTCCCGCTGGCTCAGGCCGGCCCGCAGGCGGGAGCGCCGTAGCTCCAGAGCGATATCCATACGAATATCATATCTGAACGGATATCAGCCCGACCCGAGGCCCACCAGTTCGCGCGCGTGCGTGAACACGGCGTCGATCATCGGCTCGGTGAGCCGGCCCGTGAACGTGTTCTGCTGGCTGGGGTGGAAGCAGCCGAGCATCGGCAGCCAGCCGCCGTCGGCGAACAGGACGTCATGGCCGAAGACGGGCCGGCGAGGCCCGGCCGGCGCGGGCGCCCCGGCGGCGCGGCGCAGCCGCAGCGCCGCGTCCCAGGCGAAGCCCCCCAGGCAGACGACGATCGCGGCGCGCGGCAGCAGCTCCAGCTCGCGGACACTGAAGGGCAGGCAGCGGTCCCGTTCGGCCGGGGTGGGCTGGTTGGCGGGCGGGGCACAACGGACTGCTGCGGTCACCCACGCGCCGTGCAGCGCCAGCCCGTCGTCGGCGTGGGTCGACGTCGGCTGGTTGGCCAGCCCGCAGCGGTGCAGCGAGGCGAACAGGAAGTCGCCCGACCGGTCGCCGGTGAACACCCGCCCGGTGCGGTTGGCGCCGTGCGCGGCCGGAGCCAGGCCGAGGATGAGCACGCGGGCGTCCGGATCGCCGAAGCCGGGGATGGGCCGTCCCCAGTACGTCTCGCCGGCGAACGCTCGCCGCTTGACCGATGCGACCTCCTCGCGCCAGGCGACGAGGCGCGGGCAGGCCCGGCAGCCGACGACCTCCGCCTCCAGCGCGGCCAGGCCGTCGCCGGTACTCACGCCGCCGGCAGGCCCGGGGCGCGGGCCTGGCTCAGGACACCGAAGACAAGGCGCAGAAGGGTGGGCTCCAGGTCGCGCACGTCGGCCGGCCGCCCGGTGCGCAGATGCCGGGAGACGGCCTCGACGATGCCGCCGACGACCGTGGCGGCGTCGTGCTCGTCCGCGAAGACCGGGGCGCCGAGGCGCGGGGCCCGCGCCGCGTTCTCGTGGACCAGCCAGCGCGTCAGCGCGTCGAGCATCTCGTCGCGGCGCTGGGCTGCTCGGGGACCGGCGGCGGCGCCCTCCACGAGCAGCGTGCGGGCCTCCAGGGGGTGCGCGGCGAGGGTCTGCAGCAGGGCGCGGATGCTGCGGGTGACGAGCTCCTGGTAGCCGGTCGCGGGCTCGGCGGCCCCGTCGGCGCCGGCGAGCATGGCGCGCACCACACCGTTGCCCGCCGCCTCCAGGAGCGCCAGGAAGCACTCCTCCTTGTTGGCGAAGTGCTCATAGAACGTAGCCTTGGACATCCCCGCCTCGCGGGCGATCGCCTCGGCCGTCGCCTCGCCGTAGCCGTGCCGGGCGAACACGGCCGCCGCGGCGGCGAACAGCCGGGAGCGCTGCCGGCGCACCCGGACCTCCAGGGGCGGCGCGTGCCGTCCGCGGGGCAGCGGGGCGTCATCCGGGGGTGAGGTGAGGTCGGCCACTGGCGCTCATCCTGCCAAACGGGCCCTCGGCTACGCTCTGCCGCATGGTCCGTCGCTCCGCGCCCGCCGCCCTGCTGACGCTGGTGGCCCTGTCTGCCACCGCCTGCGGGCAGGCCACGAACAACTCCGCCGACGACTTCAGCGGAGAGGCCAAGGCGGTGGCCACGACCATCGACGACCTCGCCGACGCCGGACGTAACCGCGACGGCGAGGAGATCTGCAGCCGGTACCTGGCCCAGGGCCTGGTCGCCAAGATCTCGACGAGTCAGAACAAGACGTGCAAGACGGCCATCGAGGAGTCCCTGAAGGACGTGGACTCGTTCGATCTGGAGGTCGTCAAGAAGGGCATCACCGTGAACGGGACGACCGCGACGGCCAAGGTGAAGTCTGACTCGGGGACGAGCAAGCGCACCGACACGCTGCAGCTGGTCAAGGAGCCGCGGACGAGCGGCGGCAAGACCACGCAGGTGTGGAAGCTCAACGCCCTGGCGGGCTGAGCAGCACGCTCAGGTCCCACGCGTCGCCCGGTCGGGCCGGGGCCGTCAGCTCGCAGTCCATCCCCGCTGCCGTGACGACGCCGGCCACCTCGGCCGGGGTGGCCGGATCACGCCGCGAGCCCCCGGCGCGCACCAGCAGCGCCCGTGCGACGTCACCGCGGGTGGCCTTGGCCATGTGGCTGACGACCGTCCGGCGGCCGTCGCCACCGACCGCGAAGGCCCGGACGGCGACGGTCGCGCAGCCCGCCGGGGGCCTCCAGGCCTGTTGGTAGGCCGCCGAGCGGCAGTCGACGACGAGCGCCCGCTGCGGCAGCGCCCGGGCCAGGGGCGCGCGCCAGAACGCGGCGAGGCGGCCGAGGCGCGGGAGGGTGACGCCCATGCTCAACCGGTAGGCCGGGATCGCGTCGTCCGGTCGCACCGCCCCCCACAGCGCCGACACGATCACCACCCGGTCGGCCGCGCGCCGGGCCGCCGCGGCAGGCAGGGTCCCGAGGGCCAGGTGGTCGTACAGGACCCCGGTGTAGCGGGCGGACGCCGGCAGGGTCGGCGCGTCGCGGAGGACGGCGTCGACGGCGAGCTCGGACACCAGCCCCGGTGGCAGGCCCAGGACCTTGCGGGCGCGGTTCTCCGCGCGCGTCCCGGTCCGGGCGCACAGGGTCACGAGCGCGTCGAGCACGCGCTCGCGCGCTGCCGTCAGCTCATCCGCGCCCGACAGCGAGCCCAGGTCGACCGGCGGCCCGTCGCCGCCCGGGGCCTTTCCCTCTGACGGCGGGAGGGCGACGAGCAGCGGCCGCCCAGGCCCAGCGTCGTCGTCCGGTGTCACTCCGGCGCGGACGGCACGCGCCCCGAAGCACCCAACGCGGTGCCGTACTGGCGCTGGTAGTACTCCAGGTAGTCCCCGGAGCGGATCGGCTCCCACCACTCGCGGTTGTCGCGGTACCACTGCACGGTGGCGTCCAGCCCCTCGGCGAAGCGCACCTGCGCCTCCCACCCCAGCGCGCGCACCTTCTCCGAGCCCAGCGAGTAGCGGCGGTCGTGGCCGGGGCGGTCGGTGACGTACTCGATGAGCGACTCGTCGTGGCCGGTGAGCGCGACGATGCGCCGGACGACGTCCAGGTTGGGGCACTCGTCCGGCCCGCCGACGTTGTAGACCTCACCGGGGACGCCGTGGGCGAGGACGTGCCCGATCCCCCGGCCGAAGTCCTCCACGTGCAGCCAGTTGCGCACCTGCATCCCGTCGCCGTAGACCGGCAGCCGGTCGCCGTGCAGGGCGTTGAGGATCATCAGCGGGATGAGCTTCTCGGGGTACTGGTAGGGACCGTAGTTGTTGGACCCGCGGCAGACCACGGCCTGGAGGCCGAAGGTCTCGGCGTAGGAGGCGACGAGCAGGTCCGCCCCCGCCTTCGTGGCGCTGTAGGGCGAGGACGGCTGCAGCGGCGAGCTCTCGGTGAACGACCCGGAGGCGATCGAGCCGTAGACCTCGTCCGTGGAGACCTGCAGGTACCGGACCCCGGCCGCGCGGGCGGCCTCCAGGAGCACGTACGTCCCGACGGCGTGGGTGGTGACGAAAGCGTCGGGCTCGGCGATCGACCGGTCCACATGGGTCTCGGCGGCGAAGTTGACCACCGCGTCCACGCCGGCCATCGCCTCGCGCACCGCGCCGGTGTCAGCGATGTCGGCGTGCACGAAGACATGCTGCACGTCGGCGAGGTTCTCGCGCCGGCCGGCGTAGGTGAGCTTGTCGAGCACGACGACCTCGTCGCCGTGGTCGCGCACGCGCAGGCGCACGAAGTTCGAGCCGATGAACCCGGCTCCCCCGCAGACCAGCAGCTTCATGTCCTCTCCCTCTCGTCCAGGTGTCCCTGCACCCCGTCCTGCCACGGGGGCAGGGTGACCCCCGGCTCGCGTTCGGTGCCCAGCACCGACCAGGCCGGCCGCGGGGCCGGCCGCGGGAACTGGTCGCTCGTGGTCGGCAGCACACGGCAGCTGACCCCGGCGCGCTCGAACAGCTCCAGCGTCAGCTCGTTCCACGAGCACCGCCCGGAGCCCGCCCCGTGGAAGACGCCCACGTCGCCGCGGCGTTCGGCCAGCTCGATGAGCGCCGGGGACAGGTGCCCCGCCCACGTCGGGCTGCCCATCTGGTCGGTGACGACCGACACCTCGTCGCGCTCGGCGGCCAGTCGGAGCATGGTGTCGCAGAAGTTCGGCCCCCCGGCGCCGAACAGCCAGGCCGTGCGGACGATGGCGTGCTCGCCGCCGGCCGCGGCGACCTGGAGCTCGCCCTCGAGCTTCGTGCGCCCGTACGCCCCCAGCGGACGCGGCTCGTCACGCTCGGTCCACGGGGTGTCGTTGACGCCGTCGAAGACGTAGTCGGTCGACAGGTGGACGATGCGGGCGTCGATCGCGGCGGCGGCCCGGGCGAGGTTGCCCGCCGCCTGCCCGTTGACCGCGAGCGCGACCGCCTCGGCGGTCTCGGCTGCGTCGACGTCGGTGTAGGCGGCGCAGTTGATGATCGTCCCGGGCGCCAGCTCGGCGATCCGCCGGTGGGTCTGCGTCTCGTCGGTGAGGTCGAGGTCGGGCAGGTCGATGCCGGTCACGTCGTGGCCGAGGGCGCGGGCGTCGGCCACCACCCGGTGCCCGAGCATGCCCGCGGCACCGGTGACGAGCAGACGCATCACAGGATCTCGATCTCCGAGGTGTCGCCGACCATGAAGCGGTACGCGCGGGGCTGGCGGTCCGAGCGCCCGATCCGCACGTCGCGCCCGAGCAGTGAGGACTCCATGCGCCCGTCCAGGCCGGTGACCGACGACCCGGCCAGGAGGATCGAGTGCTCGACCTCGGCGTTCTCGATGACGCAGCCCTCCCCGATCGCTGAGTAGGGCCCGACGTAGCAGTCGGTCAGCACCGCGTCCGCGCCGATGATGGCGGGCCCGCGGACGGTGGCACGGGTCAGGACGGCACCGGCTTCCACGACGACGCGCCCGTCGACCTGCGAGTCGACGAGCTCCCCGTCCACCCGGGCGGCGATCGTGTCGAGGATCAGGCGGTTGGCCTCCAGCATGTCGGCGAGGCGACCGGTGTCCTTCCACCACCCCTGCACGACGTGGGGCTCGACGCGCCGGCCGGTGTCCACGAGGTGCTGGATCGCGTCGGTGATCTCCAGCTCGCCACGGGAGGAGGGTGCGATCGCGCGGGCGGCGGCGTGGATCCCGGACGTGAACATGTACACGCCGACCAGGGCCAGGTTCGTCCGCGGCTCCGCGGGCTTCTCGGCCAGCGCGATGACCCGCCCGTCGTCCCCCAGTTCGGCGACGCCGAAGTGCTGGGGCTCCTCGACCGGGGTCAGGAGGATGAGGGCGTCCGGCTCGTTCGCGGTGAAGGCGGCCACGAGGTCGTCGATGCCGCCCTGCAGCAGGTTGTCCCCCAGGTACATGACGAACGGTGAGGCACCGAGGAAGGACTCGGCGGTGAGCACGGCGTGGGCGAGGCCGGCGGGCTCGTCCTGCACGATGTAGGTGATCGCGACCCCGAACTGCGAGCCGTCGCCGGCCACCTCGCGGATCTCGTCGCCGGTCTCCGGCGCGATGATGATGCCGATCTCGGTGATGCCGGCGCGGGCCATCGCCTCGATGCCGTAGAACAGCACCGGCCGGTTGGCGACGGGCACGAGTTGCTTGGCGCTCGTGTGGGTGATGGGGCGCAGGCGCGTGCCCTTGCCGCCGGAGAGGATGAGGCCCTTGAGGGGATCCATTCAGGTCAGGAGCGTAGACGGACGGACCGGCACCCGGGTCTGCGGGGCCCGGCGCCCGTCAGTAGACGCCGCCGAGCTTGCGATGGTCCCACGTCGCGCGCTCGCACTCGACGAACTCCATCGCCACGCGCTTCTCGGCCTGCTTGGACACCATGGCCCGCGCGTCGTCGCCCAGCGACTCCGACGGTCCGCCGCCGTAGCGCGGGATGAGCTCGAGGCCCACGCCGAGCACGGTGTCGGGGTCCCGGTGCACGGTGACGTCGCACTTGAGCATCACGCCGCGCAACTCCTGATACTCGTGGCCGGCCTCCACCTGCAACGTGGCCCGGGGGTCGCGGTCGAGGTTGCGCACCTTCTGGGACTTGCCGAACGTCCACGCCCACACGCGCCCGTCGCGCACCACGTACCACAGCGGCATGAGGTGCGGGAAGCCGTCCTTGCCGATGGTGGCGCACACGACAACCCGCTCGGCGTCGAGGAAGTCCAGCGCCTCGGCGTCGCTCATCTGGATCTGGTCGCGGCGGCTCATGGCGCCGATCCTACGGCCTGGGGTAGCCGCCTCACCCCAGGCCGTGGGCATGCGCGGCGCTACCGGGGTCGCGGCGTGCCGGGCGATCCGCTCTTGTCGTCGAGCACGTAGCGGACCTCGCAGCCCTTGGTCCGGCGGTTCTCGTTGCGGTTCAGCCGCACCTTGTCCGGGCCGCTGCCGCAGTCCACGCGGGCGGGAGGCCCGGCGGTCGCGACGTTGATGTAGTCGCGCCCGGAGCCGGCGGAGATGCTGTCGGCGCCGTAGGCGGCGTTGATCGAGTCGTTGCCGCTGCCGGAGCTGAGGCGGTCCTTGCCCGGCCCCCCGTTGAGGTGGTCGTTCCCGGACTTGCCGTAGACGCGGTCGTTGCCGATGGCGCCGTTGAGGTTGTCCGAACCGGTGCCGCCGTCGATGCAGTCGTTGCCGCGGCCGCCGTCGACGGAGTCGTTGCCACCGAGGCTGAGGATGCGATCGGCGGTGTTGCGCCCGGTGATGTTGTCAGCCTTGTTGGTGCCGATGGTCGCGAACTTCGGGCCAGGGCCGTTCAGGCAGACGCTCTTGTACTTCTTGCGGGCGTTGACCAGGGAGATGACGGTGCCGCCGGACGGGCCGGTGAACGGCCGTCCGATGACGATGACGCCCTGCCCGCCGCTGGCCGCGGCGGTGATGACGCAGAAGCCGCTGCTGGTGTCCAGCACGGCGCCCTGGGGGCAGACCTTGAAGTCGAAGCCGCTGCCGTTGCCGCCGGAGCCGTTGTTGCCGCCGGGGGGAATGTTGTTGTCGGCGTTCGGATCGCAGGCGCTGGACGAGTTGACCGAGGACTCCGCGACGATCACGTCGGCCAGCGGGGTGTCGGCGGCGTCGAGCACGAGGATGTGCGCCGCGCGCTGGATCAGGCCGGTAGGCGTCTTGGTCTGCTCGTTGAGCCGGACCGTGACCAGGCCGCCGAGCGGCGAGTTCGAGATGGCGTCGGTGAGGTCGGTCAGCGGCCCGTCGAGCGTGACGGTCTGGCCGTTGATGGTCAGGCCCGTCACCTGGCTGTTCCCGGTGAACACCGGCTGGTCGTCGACGCAGTTGGCCACGGCCATGGACTGGGCGGCGCCCACGCCGATGACGACGGTCCCGTTCCCGGTGGTCAGCGACAGGCCCTCGATCCCGGTCGCGCCGCCCACGGTCTGGGTGATCGGCCGGCCGGCGGGCGGCTTGGCCGAGGTGATGGCAAAGGCGCTCTTCGCGTTGATCGTCGGCGCCAGGCCGATGGCGTCGGTCGTGTTCGGCAGCCCGACCGTCTCGTCCGAGCACGGTGCGTGCGACGCGTTGACCGGGCTCAGGGTGCTCATCCCGGCGACCGACGCGGTGACCGCGCTGGCTCCGCAGGACCAGGTCGCCGTCACCGCCTGGGCGCTGGACGCGGACGTGAGTGCGACGGTGCAGGCCGCGGCAGCGATCACTCCCGCCCGGCCGAGGAAGCGATGCGTACCGCGCATCCGTGCTGAAGACATCATGTGGTTACCCCTTGGTGATTTGAAAACTGCCCCCGTCCGTGCGGAGCTTTTTTGCCGGCACGGACAGCCCTTCGACGAGGTATGTAACCACTCAAGGACGGGAAGAGCGCGGACTGGACGAAATATCTCTGTCAGATCGAGAGTCCATACCGGGGCCAGGCGGGCGAGCGTCGCCCGGAACCGCTCTTCTTGGTCAATCCAGGCGGGCGAGCGTCGCCAGGAACCGCTCTGCTTGGTCAATCCAGGCGGGCGAGCGTCGCCCGGAACCGCTCTGCTTGGTCAATCCAGGCGGGCGAGCGTCGCCCGGAACCGCTCTGCTTGGTC
>JBBSUL010000050.1:0-21082 GCA_038234375.1 Solirubrobacterales bacterium
CTTCTTGGTCCGGAACTGCTCGATCTTCGTGCGCAGCTTCTGCTCGGACTCGGTGAGCTTCTCCTGCTGGGCCTCGAGCTCGGTGACCTGCTGGTCGAGGGACTGCAGCTCGGTCTGCGCGACGTTCTTGCGCTCCAGCGCCGTCCGCGCGAGCTCCTCCTGGCCGGCGGCGAGCGCCTGACGGGCCTGGGTGTCGAGCTTGACGACGGACTGCTCGATCTTGGACGCCTGCATCTGCAGGCGCTTCTTGGCCGTGACGACGTCGGCGATGCCCTTCTTGACGCCCTGCAGCGACTCCAGTTGCTTCTGGTAGCCGTAGTCGAGGGTCTCACCCGGGTCCTCGGCGCGGTCGAGCATCTTGCTGATCTTCGCCTTGATCACGGTGGTGAAGCGTCCGGATTGACCGGCCATCGGGCCTCCTGAGGCAGCGGGAACTGGGTGCTGGCAGCCTAGCGGGATCACCGGTGCGCCGGATCCGGTCGGTGCGAGGACCGGACCCGCCGTGCGACGCGCGGGCGGGCGGGCGAGCACCGGCCCGATTGCAGGGCGGTTCCGCTACCGTGCTCGCGTTCATGCCGGTCCGCTCCCGTCCTGGCCTCCTCGCGGTCCTCGCCGTCGCCATCGTGTTCAGCCTCGTGGTCGGCGGCTGCGGCCGCGCACGCTTCGAGGAGGATCAGAGCACGGGCGACGCGCCGTCGCTCGGGGTCAAAGGCACGGCCGAGAACGCGGCCAAGGACCTCGGCTTCCCCGAGTTCGCGACGAAGAACACCACCCGGGTGGCAGGGGCAGACCCCGTGGCCAACGCGGCCGCCGTCGCGCAGATCGTCTATCCGAGCGCCACCCCGTCCACCCGGCCGGAGGCGGTCGCCCTCGTGGACGCCAAGGATTGGCGCGCGTCACTGGTCGCCGCGGCGCTCAACGCGCAGCCGCTGAAGGCCCCCGTCCTGTTCGCGCGCGGGGGCGGCATCCCGGAGACGACCAAGCGCACGCTGTCCAAGCTGCGCCCCCGCGGCTCGAAGGCGGCCGCCGGGGCGCAGGTCGTCAGGGTCGGGACCGCCGCCGTACCGGGGTCGCTGCGCACCACCGACATCAAGGCCACGGGCCCGTTCGCGCTGGGCCAGAAGGTCGACGCCTTCCTCACCGCCGCCCAGGGCAAGCCCTCCTCCAGCGTGCTGCTGGTCACCGCCGAGGACCCGGCCTTCGCCGCTCCCGCGGCGGCCTGGGCGGCCACCTCGGGCGATCCGATCCTCTTCACCCGCAAGGAGATCGTCCCGGACGAGACGATCGCCGCGATCAAGGCCCACGACAAGCCGACGATCTACGTGCTCGGTCCCAGCACCGTCATCACGCCGAAGGTGACCAAGCAGCTCAAGGGCCTGGGAAAGGTCGTCCGCACCGGCGGCCAGAACCCCGTCAGCAACAGCGTCGAGTTCGCGCGCTTCGCCGACGGCGACTTCGGCTGGGGCGCGACGACGCCCGGCCACGGCCTGGTCTTGATCCCGCGGCGGGCGGATCCGGCCACCGCGGGGGCGGTGGCCCCGCTGTCGGCCAGTGGCACCTACGGGCCGTCGCTGCTGTTGTCCTCGGCGTTCGCGCTGGACCCGACGCTCGGCGGCTACCTCAAGGACATCCAGCCGGCCTTCCAGCGCAACGCGGCCCGCGGCTTCTACAACCACGCGTGGCTTATCGGCGACGACAACGCGGTGCGCCAGGGCCTGCAGGCGGAGATCGACCAGACGCTGGAGACCGTCCCCCTGCCGGAGGACCAGGCCAAGGGACAGCCGGACAGCGCGGCGGCGGACGGATGAGTGCGGGCCGCAGCGGGCCGGTCAAGACCGCCGCCGCTAGGATGCGCGCCGCATGAGCGAAGCCGAGGATCCCACGCGCCGCGCCGCCGCCGCCGCCCACGGTGTCACCGTGGACGACGTACGCCAGCTGATGGGAGCGTCCACGCCGCACTTCGCTCTGCAGCTGCGGGGGCGGATAAGCCGGCTCATCCGCCCGCTCCCGGCCGACCACCCCGCCCGCCGCCTCGGCGAGCAGGAGATCGCGCGGCTCGCCGCCCTCGGCGTCTCCGGCGAGGTGCGCGGGACCGCGCACGAGTCGACCATCCGCCCGCTGGCCTCCGTCGCCGCCGCCGCGGCCGCGGCCGCGGCCGCAGCAGCGCACGCCGGCGACGCGCACTGAGGGCCCGACGCCGGGACGCCGGTGGAGCCTCGGTGCCACTGGCCAGCACCAGGCCTCCACCCACCCCCTTTCGCCGCGGGCGGCACGGCGCGCCCGGAGCCTCGCTGGCGTAGGACAGCACCCAGACTCCACGCACCCGACTTCGCCCCCCCCCCCGAAGCGCGGCGGCTGGAGCTTCGGCGACGCCATGGAGCACCCAGCCTCCACGCACCCCGGCGGCGGTGCGACAGGTCCGTGTACCGGCATCGCTGCCCCGGACCGTCACGCCGGGCGGGTACGCTCGGACGTCAGGTGGCTGACCTGCACCCCGACCCCACGGTGGCACCCCCCGCCGCGTCCGGCCGTCCCGACGGCATCGCCGGCAGCCGCCTGCCCGGGCCCTTCGGTGTCGGCGCGTACGCGGGCAAGCTGCGGGACGAGCTGCGCAAGCGGGCCCGCGTACAGCTCGTCGGGGAGGTCTTCAACCTGCGGCACTCGAAGGCCAAGGTGTACTTCGAGCTGCGCGACGCCGACGGGGCGGTGCCGTGCTCGATGTGGCGCAACGAGCTGGAGCGCGCACGCCTGCCCGGCGGCGCGCTGGCCGACGGGGTGCAGGTCGTCGCCGCCGGCGGCCCCGACTACTACCCCGGGTCGCGGACCTCGTCCCCCTCGTTCTCGTTCGCGGTCACCGCGTTGCGCGTGGCCGGGGAGGGCGACCTGCTGGCCCGGGTCGAGCGCCTGCGCCGCACGCTCGCGGCCGAGGGCCTGCTCGACCGCCAGGCCCGGCTGTCCCGCCCCGTCCTGCCGCACACCATCGGCGTGATCACCGGCGAGGGCGGCAAGGCGCGCGACGACGTGCTGGCCGGCCTGGCCCGCCGCGGCTGGGCGGGCCGCGTGGTCTGGGCGTTCGCCCCGGTGCAGGACCGGCACGCCGCGCCGCGCATCACCCGGGCGCTGCAGGACCTCGCGGCCACGGGCCAGGTGCAGGTCATCGTCGTGGCCCGCGGCGGCGGCTCCCTCGCCGACCTCATGGGCTTCAGCGACGAGACCCTGTGCCGCACCGTGGCCCTGCTCGGGGTCCCGGTCGTGTGCGCCGTGGGCCATCACACCGACCGCACCCTCATCGACGACGTCGCCGCGCAGGCGTGCTCGACCCCGACGCACGCCGCCGAGGCCGCGGTCCCGCTGCACTGCGGCGAGGCCCGGGTAGCCCTGCGGGGCGCCGCCGTGCGCCTGCAGACACACGGGCGGCGCGCGCTCCTGGAGCGGGCGCGAACCCTGCGGCGGCTGGCCCGCGCGCCAACCGACCACGTGGCACGGCACCGCCGCCGCCTGCACCAGTCGCTGCGCGAGATCCGTGCCGCCGGGGCGCGGTCGCACGCGGCGCGCGAGCGTGACGTCGCCCGCCGCGCGCTGGTGCTCAGCCGCAAGGCCTCGGCCGGCTCGGGGGCCGACAGCGCCGCGCGGCACGCGCGCCTGCAGGCCCTCGACGCGGCCCTGACCGCCCTGGACCCCGAGCGCGTGGTGGAGCGCGGCTACGCCGTGGTCGACGACGGCGCCGGCAACGTGCTCACCAGCGCGCGGGGCGCCCGTGCCGCCGGCGCCGTGCGGCTGCGCTTCCGCGACGGTCCGGTCCGGGCCACCGTCGACGAGGACCAGCCCGACGCCACCCCCGACCAAGGCGAGCACCCATGAGCGACCTGCCCCGCCCCTCCCCCACGCCGCCGGCCGCCGCGCCCGCCGCCGTGGCCTCCTACGAGGACGCCACCGCCCGCCTGGAGGCGATCATCCGGCGCCTGGACTCCGGCGACGCCGGCCTGCGCGAGACGCTGGACCTGTGCCGCGAGGGCCGCACCCTGGTGGAGTACTGCGCCGGCGAGCTGGAAGCCGTGGGCCAGGGCCTCCAGGAGCTCGCGCTCGACGACCTCGTCGACCGCCTGGAGGCGGGGGCCGGTCCGGGACCTTCGTAGGATCGTCCCGTGCCCGACTCTCTGTGGTCCCGCGTCGCCGACCTTCCGCTCACCGTCGCGAGCTACGACCTGGAGCGCCACGAGCGCGACGTCTCCTCCGACTTCATGCGGGTGTCGACGACGATCCGCCTGCGCGGCGCGGGGACCGACGGCATCGGGGAGGACGTCAGCTACGACGCCTCCGACCACGACGTCCTGCAGCAGACCGGCCCCGTGCTCCCCCTCGACGGCGACTGGACGCTGGCGTCCTTCGGGGCGCACCTGCGGACCCTGGAGCTGTGGGCGCGGCCCGCCGTGCGCCCGGCGTCGGTCCTGTACCGCGTCTGGGCCTACGAGTCCGCGGCGCTGGACCTCGCGCTCCGCCAGGCCGGCCGCCCCCTGCACGCCGTGCTGGACCGGCCGCCGCGGCCCGTGCGCTTCGTCGTCTCCCTGCGCCTCGGGCAGCCGCCCTCGATGGCCCCCCTGCAACGGCGCCTGGAGCGCTACCCGGACCTGCAGTTCAAGCTCGACCCGACGAACGACTGGACGCCCGGGCTCGTCGCGCAGGTCGCGGCGACCGGCGCGGTGGAGTCCCTGGACCTCAAGGGCCGCTACAAGGGCTCCATCGTCGACGTGCGCGCCGACGCCGACCTCTACCAGCTCCTGCTGGACGCCTTCCCCGACGCCTGGCTGGAGGACCCCCACGACGACCCCGCCGTCGCCGACCTCGTCGCCGCTGTCCAGGACCGGGTGACCTGGGACGCGATCATCCACGGCATCGACGACATCACGGCGCTGCCCGTCGTCCCGAAGCTGGTCAACGTCAAACCGTCCCGCGTCGGCGGGGTGCAGGCGGTCCTGGACACCTACGACCACTGCGAGCGGCACTCCATCCGCATGTACGGCGGCGGCCAGTTCGAGCTGGGCTGCGGCCGCGGCCAGATCCAGTACCTGGCCTCGATGTTCCACCCCGACGGACCCAACGACGTGGCGCCCGGCGGCTACAACGACCCCGACGTGCCCGACGGCCTACCCCACAGCCCGCTGTCCGCCGAGCCGCAGGCCACGGGCTTCCGCTGGGGCACGGACGCATGAGGACGCCACGCGGCAAGAGCGTGGAGGCGTGGCCGTTCTCGTTCGTCGACGGCGTGCGCTACGGCGATCTGGACGCCAACGGCCACATGAACAACGCCGCCTTCCTGCAGTTCTTCGAGAGCGCCCGGATCGCCTACGTGCGCCTGCTGGCCCCGGAGGACAATTCCACCGACCCCGCCGCGCTCGGCCTGATCTTCGCCGAGGCGCACATCAACTACCGCTCGCCGGCCTTCTGCGATGAGCAGATCCGGACGTGGATCCGCCCGTTCGCCCTGCGGCGCTCGAGCTTCCGCGTGGCCTTCCGCATGGTGACCGAAGCCGACGGTCGCCTGGTCGCCGAGGGTTGGGGCGCGATGGTGGGCTACGACTTCGCCGGCGGCCGGGCGATGCCGCTCCCGGACACGCTCACCGCCGCGCTCCGGGCCGCGGGAGCCGTCGATGTCGACCTCGACGCCGGGTCGGACCCGCCGACGACGACGACGCCCGCCTGACCACGATGACCCCGAGCGACGACACCGACCTGCCGACGGCCGTCGCCGGCCTCATGGACGGCCTGCGCGGAGACCTGGAGCGGCTGGTCGCGATCCCGTCGGTCGCCTTCCCCGGGTTCCCGGAGGCGCCCGTCCGCGACGCGGCGCAGGCCACCTGCCAGATCCTGCGGGACGCCGGCCTCCACGCGGAACTGGTGCAGGTCCCCGGTGCCCCCGCGGCCGTGTACGGCCGCCGTGAGGGTCCGCCCGGCGCGCCGACCGTGCTGCTCTACGCCCACTACGACGTGCAGCCGGCCGGCGACGAGTCCGCGTGGAGCACCCCGCCGTTTGAGCCGGCCGAGCGTGACGGGCGCCTCTTCGGCCGCGGCGCCGCCGACGACAAGTGCGGCATCGTCCAGCACGCGGGGGCGCTGAAGGCGCTGCTGGCCGGCGGGGCCTCGCCGCCGGTGACCGTCAAGGTCATCGTCGAGGGCGAGGAGGAGACCGGTCGCGGCACGTTCGCCCAGGCCGTGACCGCCGACCTCGAGCGTTACGCGGCCGACGTCATCGTCGTCGCCGACAGCGGCAACTGGCGGGTCGGCGAGCCGACCCTGACCACCACCCTGCGCGGCCTGTGCGTCGTCGACGTCGAGGTCCGCACCCTCGCCGCCCCCATTCACAGCGGCCTCTACGGCGGGCCCGTGCCCGACGCGCTCATCGTCCTGTCGCGCCTCTTGGCCGGCCTGCACGACGAGCGCGGCGACGTGGCGGTGGGCGGGCTGGACACCGGGGTCTGGGAGGGTCGCCCGGTCGACGAGGCCGACCTGCGCGCGTCGGCGGCGATGGCCGACGGCGTGCAGACGATCGGCAGCGGCCGCCTCGCCGACCACCTGTACCTGCGTCCGGCGCTGAGCGCGATCGGGCTGGACGCCCCCGCGGTCGACGGCGCCGCCAACGCCGTTGTCCCGGTCGCCCGGGCCCGGATCAGCGCGCGCCTGGCCCCCGGACAGGACCCCGGCAGCGCCCAGCGAGCGATCGTCGACCATCTGCACGCCCAGGCGGTGTGGGGTGCGCAGCTGACGGTGACGCCCGGCGAGACCGCCGGCGGCGCCGTGCTGGCCGGCGACGGGCCGTACGCGGCAGCGGCGGCGCAGGCCCTGCACGACGCCTACGGCAAGGCCCCGGTCCGTGTCGGCTCGGGCGGAGCAATCCCGCTCTGCGTGACCCTGGCCCAGGCCTTCCCGGACGCCGAGATCATCCTCTGGGGCGCCTGCGACGACGCCGCCCGCATTCACGCCGCCGACGAGTCCGTCCACCTCGGCGACCTCGAGCGCGCGACGCTGGCCGAGGCCCTTTTCCTCCGCGCTCTCGGAACCCCGGGAAGCAGTGAACGCTGACGTTTGGTTGGATGCGGCCCATGCAGGAGACCCTCGCCATCGCCGGAAGCGGCGCCATCGCAACCGGACTCGCCGCCACCGCCGCCGCCCACGGCGAGGTGCGCCTGTGGGCGCGCTCGGACGCCTCCGCCCAGCGGGCTCGCGCGGCCGTCGACAAGCTCGCGGGCCGCATGGAGGGCGTCGACGCCGCCAACGTGACGGTCGTCACCGACCTGCAGGAGCTCGCCGGCGCGACGGCGATCATCGAGGCGATCAGCGAGACGGTGGAGGCCAAGGGGCCGCTCCTGCAGCAGCTTGCGGCCCTCTCGGACCAGACGACGATGCTCGGGACGACGACCTCGTCGCTCAGCGTGCACGTGCTCGCCGCGGCCGCCGGCGTCCCCGAGCGCTTCGTGGGCCTGCACGTCTTCAACCCGGTGCCCCGCATGGAGCTCGTGGAGCTCGCCTACACCGACGAGACGACGCCGGACATCCGCGCGCGGGCCCGCGCGCTGTGCGCCACGCTGGGCAAGACGGCCGTCGAGGTCCCGGACATCGCCGGGTTCGTGGTCAACCGCCTGCTGTTCCCGTTCCTGTTCAGCGCCGTGGACCTCATGGAGACCTCCGGGCTGAAGCCCGAGGCGATCGACACCTGCATGAAGCTCGGCGCCGGCCACCCGATGGGCCCGCTGGCCCTGCTGGACTTCGTCGGCCTCGACGTCGCCACCGCGATCGGTGAGGCGATCGGCGTGCACGTGCCCCACCGCATCCACGACCTCGTCGCCATCGGCGCGCTGGGCCGCAAGAGCGGGAAGGGCTTTTATACCTACGACTAACTCGGATCCGGACCCGTCGGCGGCCGGCGCCGAGCCCGCCGGTCCCGTCCCGCCGCCCGCCGGGCCGGGGGCGCTGGCCGATGCCTTCGGCGGGGTCCGGGGCGCCACCGAGTCCTCGGTGCCGCCCGTGGCGTTCGTGGTGGCCTACACGGCGTCGGGGCAGGACACGACGATCTCCGCCGCCGTGGCGCTCGTCTTCGGCTTCGCGCTGGCGGTCGCCCGCCTGCTGCGGCGCGAGACGGTGCAGCACACCCTGACCGGCCTGATCGGCATCGGGATCGCCGCGTTCATCGCGACGCGCACCGGCAAGGCCGAGAACTTCTTCCTTCCGGGCCTGCTGGCCAACGCCGCGTACGCGACCGCCTACCTCGTGTCGATCGTCATCCGCCGCCCGCTGATCGGCGTCATCGTCAGCGGGATCAGCGGGGAGGGCAGCGCCTGGCGCCAGGACCGGGCGAAGATGCGCGTGTACGACCGGGCCAGCTGGCTGTGGGTCGGCCTCTTCCTGCTGCGTCTGGTCGTGCAGCTGCCGCTGTACCTTGCCGGATCGGTCACCGCTCTCGGGGTCGCGCGGACCGCCATGGGCCTGCCCCTCTTCGCCCTGGGGATCTGGCTGACCTGGCTGCTGATCCGCGACCGCGACGCCTCCACAGACGCGACCGTGAGAGGTTCCCCAGACACCACCTGACACGGTGTCAGGTTTTAGGGCCACTTCAGAAACCCGGTTGATACTCGACCGGCGAACCAATAGCTCGCACAGTGCACCTCCTCCCAGCACCGGCCCGCGTCAGCGGGCCGGTGCTCGTTCCGGACCCTGCGCTGTGGGTCAGTCGGGTTCGGCGTCCGGGCCCTCGGCGGCTGGGGCCGCCCCCTCGCGCTCGGCGATCCGGACCGCCTCGATCCGGTTCTCGCGGACAGACTCCACCCGCAGGCTGAAGCCGTTGGCATCGACGGTGTCGCCGCGCTTGGGCAGCCGCCCCAGCTTGGCGAAGACGAAGCCGCCGACCGAGTTGTAGGCGTCGGTGTCGACCGGCAGGTGCAGGCCGTAGTCCTCCAGGTCGGTGACGGCGACGTGCCCGCGGACGAACCAGTCGCCGTTGGCCAGGCGCCGGATCTCGCCGCCGGCCGGATCGGTCTCGTCGTCGATCTCGCCGACGACCTCCTCGATGATGTCCTCGACCGAGACGATACCCGCGACCCGGCCGTACTCGTCGACGACGACCCCCAGCGAGGAGCGCGTGCGCTGCAGGTCGGCGAGCAGGTCGTCCAGCGGCTTGGTCTCGGGGACGATCGGCGCGTCCACGACGAGCGGCTCGATCGACGCGGTCGGTCCCTCGGCCATCAGCGCCCGGGCCAGCGAGTTGGAGTGCACGATGCCGCGCACGCGGTCCTGGTTCTCGTCCTCGGTGACGACCAGGCGCGTGTGACCCGAGGAGATGCAGCGCCGCAGCGCCGTCTCGACGTCCTCGCTGGTGTCCACGGTGACCACCGCGGGGATCGGGGTCATGACCTGGCGGGCCTCCTGCTCGTGCAGGTGGAAGACGCCGTGCAGCATCCCGGCCTCACCGGCGTCCAGGTGGCCGCCCGCCCGGGCCTGGGCGATCATGATCCGCAGCTCCTCGGGCGTGGCCCCCTCCTCCATGGCGGTGTCGGGGTCGATCCGCAGCCCGCGGAGCATCGCATTGGAGGTGCCGTTCAGGGCGGAGATGAACGGGCGCATCACCCGGTTGAAGGCGCGCAGCGGCCGGGCGACCCGGATGACCGTCGCCTCGGCCTTGACGATCGAGAAGATCTTCGGGACCTGCTCGCCCACGGTGATGTGCACGGCGGTGACCAGCACGTAGGCGATGAAGATCGACAGGCCGACGGCGACGCCGTGCGAGAGGCCCCCGAAGGCGGGCTCCACGAGCGTGGCGATCGCCGGCTCGCCGAGGAAGCCGATGCCCAGCGACGCGAGCGTGATCCCGAACTGGCAGGCCGACAGGTACTGGCTCAGGTCGTCGAGCATCGGCAGGGCGCGCTTGGCCCCGACGTTGCCGTCGCCGACCAGCTCCTCCAAGCGCCCGCGGCTCGTGCGTACGAGCGAGAACTCGGCCGCGACGAAGAACCCGTTGATCAGGACGAGCACCACGACGGCGAGGAGGAACACCACGCTCATCGCGTCGCTCCACCGGGCCGGTGGTCAGGGGGTCCGGGCTGTCGCCGCGGACTTCGGGAGAGATCGTCGGGCATCGGTCCGGGCGCGCCGAACGGTAGCAGCGCCTGCAGCACGTGGCCACCGCCCCGCCTCCGGGGCCGCCCGGTCGGCCAGCGTCGGGGTTCAGGTCTCGATGGCGTCGATGGCCGCCGCCAGCGCGTGGTCGGCCTCCGTGACCGTGGAGCCGGCGTCGTGGGTGGCCAGCGTCAGGCGCACCTTGTTCCATCCGTGCAGCAGGATGTCGGGGTGGTGACCCCGCTCCTCGGCCACCGCCCCGACGGCGTTCACGAACGCCAGCGCGGCCGCGAAATCGTCGAACTCGCGGTCGCTGACGAGGGCCTCGCCCTCGGTCCTGAAGGTGTCGCTCATATACTCGATGTCTCCTGATGCGGATCGTCAGCCTCGTGCCCCATGCGACCGAGCTGCTGTACGCGCTCGGCCTCGGCGACGACGTCGTCGGCGTGACGCACGAGTGCGATCATCCCACGGACGCCGCCGGGAAGCCGCACGTCACCCGGGACCGCCTGCCCCGCGGGCTCTCGGCCGCCGAGATCGACGCCGCCGTCCGGGAGCGCACCGAGGCCGGGGAGGCGATCTACGCCCTCGACGAGGCGCTCCTGCACGATCTGGAGCCCGACCTCATCGTCACCCAGGCGCTGTGTCCGGTCTGCGCGGTCAGCTACGAGGACGTCGCCGTCGTCGCGCAGCGGATCGCCACCCGCCCGAAGGTCATCGCGCTGGACCCCAAGACGCTCGGCGAGACGATGGGCGACATCCGCACCCTCGCGCAGGCCACCGGCACGCGCGACGCCGGCCTGGACCTCGTGGCGCGCCAGCGCCGGCGCATCGACGCCGTCAGGCGCGTGGTGCGCGGCGCCGAGCCGGTGCGGACGGTGGCGCTGGAGTGGCTGGACCCCGTGTTCGTGGGCGGGCACTGGACCCCGCAGCTCATCGAGCTGGCCGGCGGGACCGACATGCTCGGCCTGCCCGGCGAGTCCTCCGCCCAGACCGACTGGGCGACCGTCGTCGCCTGCGCGGCGCAGGTGGTCGTCTGCATGCCGTGCGGCTACGACGCCCCCCGCGCGCACCTGGAGGCGGAGCTCTACGGCCACGAGCTGGCCCGTCTCGGCGCCGACCGGATCGTCGCCGTCGACGCGGCGGCGACGTTCTCGCGGCCCGGTCCGCGCCTCGTGGACGGCCTGGAGCTGCTCGCGCACGTGCTGCACCCCGACCGCGTCGGCGCGCCCGCCCACCCGGCCCTCCCCGTCGAGCTGTAACCGCGGGCACCCCGGCGCCGTCGAGCCCGTGACCGGCGCCCCGCGCACGATCCTGTACCTGCACTCGTCGGCCGGCCGCTACGGCGCCGACCGGCAGCTGCACGCGATGGCGACCGGTCTGGATCCCGCCCGCTACCGGGCGCTCGTCGTGCTCCCCGAGGACGGCGAGCTCTCAGGCGACCTGCGCGGCGCAGGCGTGGAGGTTCTCGTCCGGCCGCTGGCGGTGCTGCGGCGCTCGCTGATGTCTCCGGCCGGCGTCTCACGGGTCGCGGTGGCGTGGGCGACGGACGCCGGCGGGCTCGGCGGCCTGGCCCGCCGCCGCGGGGTCGCGCTCGTGCACTCGAACACCTCGGTGACGCTCGGCGGGTCGGCCGCCGCCCGGGTGGCGCGCGTTCCGCACGTGTGGCACGTCCGGGAGATCTACGCCGGGTTCGAGCGCTGGTGGCCGGCCTACCGCCGGCTGCTGTCCACGGCCGACGCCCTGCCCTGCGTGTCGGGCGCCACCCGCGAGCAGTTCGCCGGGGTGGGGCCGGCCACGGTCCTGTACGACGGCCTGGCCGTCGTCCCCGGGCGCGCGCACCGGCAGGCCGCGCGCGCGAGCCTCGGCCTCCCCGCCGAGGCGACCGTGGTCACCGTCCTGGGTCGCGTCAGCGGCTGGAAGGGGCAGGACGTCGCCGTCCGCGCACTGGGCGAGGCGGCGCTGCGCGGTCGGCCGGAGGTCGTGTTGTGCCTGGCCGGGGAGCCGTGGCGGGGCGAGGAGCGCCACCTGCGCGAGGTCCACGAGATCGCCGCTGCCCTCGGCGTGGGCGATCGCGTTCGACACGTGGGCTTCCGCGCCGACGTGGACGCCGTCTACGGGGCCGCGGACCTCGTGCTCGTCCCCTCCAAGCAGCCTGACCCGTTCCCCAACGCGGCGCTGGAGGCGGCGGCCAGTGGCTGCTGTGTGGTGGCCTCGGCGCACGGCGGCCTGCCGGAGATGCTCGACGACGGGCGCACCGGCGTGCTCGTGCCCCCGGGCGACCCGGCTGCGCTGGCGCGGGCGATCGCCGACCTCGCCGACGACCCCGACCGCCGCGCCGCCCTCGGGGCCGCGGCCGCGCAGGACATCGCCTGGCGCTTCTCGACCGCCGGCCTGGTGGAGAACGTGCAGGCGCTGTACGACGGCCTGCTGGGGCCGTAGACGGCGTCAGCCGGTGATGCCGGTGCTGCGGCCGGCCACGGCAAGCGCACCGCCCACCGACACGACGGCCAGGAGCACCATCGCCGCGTAGCCGAGCAGCGGCTGGCGGCGCCGGTCGGCCTCGTTGAACGCGAGGATCGCCAGCGACCCGCCGATCAGGCCGCCGATGTGGCCGCCGATCGAGATGTTCGACAGCACGAAGCTGAAGACGAGGTTGAGGATGATGAGCGGGCCGATGCCGGTCTGCATCGGGTCGATTCCCCGGGAGCGCATGTGGAAGAACGCGGCGCCCATCAGGCCGAAGACCGCCCCGGAGGCGCCAACGGTCACGGCGGTGGGGTCCAGCAGGAGTGCCCCGAAGGAGCCGGCGAGCAGCGACACGAAGTACAGCGCCCCGAAGCGCACGTTGCCCAGCGACGGCTCGAGCATGTTTCCGAGGATGTACAGCAGGTACATGTTGAAGCCGATGTGGATGAAGCCGACGTGCAGGAAGCCACTGGTCACCAGGCGCCAGTACTCGTTCTGCTGATCGATGAGCGGGCCGAACAGCGCGCCCTTGTTGAACACCTGGTTGCCGGAGGCACCTCCGCCGACCCCGAACTGGCCGCTGGCCAGGAACGCGACCGCGTTGATGACGATGAGGGCCATCGTCACCGTCGCCGCTGCCTGGGTGGAGGACAGGGTCCGGACCTGGGTCTTCTCCTTCGAGCACTCCGGGCAGCGCATCCCGACGGGGGTCGGGGTCATGCACGCCGGGCAGATCGGCCGTCCGCAGCTGGAGCAGGAGACGCCCGTCTCACGGTCCGAATGGCGGTAACAGGTCTGCGTCTGGGTGGCCATCGGGATCGTTCACGCTATCAATCGGACCCTCGCCCCGCCCGGCCGCGCTCGTGCCCCACGCTCAGCTGAGCGGGGCGACGATGAGCTGGTCGCCGGTCGGCTTCTGGCTGCCGCCGTTCTGCTCGTCGGTCACGAGGAGCTCATCGCCGGGCCTGACGCTCTCCTCGATCGGGACGACTGCGCTGCCGTCGCTCTTGCGCACGTTGAACAGCGTGTGCGTGGGCACGATGGCGTCGCCGCGCTTGATCCACACCTGGTAGACGCGGGCGAACGGCGGGCTGGGCAGGTTCTTGACGTGCAGCGCGGCGCGGCCGTCCTGCACGGAGACCACGGCGGTGGCTCCCGGCGCGGCGACCTGGGCGGCCAGGCTCCGGGTCGGCGGCGGGTTGTCGCCCGCGCCGCCGAAGACGACACCGCCGGTCACGCCGACCGCCAGCAGGACGGTGGCCAGGGCGCCGGCCGCGACGGGGCGCAGGAACAGGCCGGCCCCCCAGCCCCACGAGCGGCGCCGCGCGGGCTCGGCCGGGACGCGATCGGCCTCGGGGCCACTGGCGCGCAGCAGCTCGGCCTCGGTGTCGACGATGCGCATGATGCGGTCCCGCAGGTCGACCGGCGGCACGTACTGCGGCGCGGCGATCGGCAGGGTGTCGACGACGACCTGCAGCTGGTCGACCTCACGGCGGCACGTCGTGCACGAGGCCAGGTGGCCGGCGAACTGCGCGTGCTCGTCGTCGCTGAGCGCCCGCAGCAGGTCGGCCCCGGTGTCAGAGGCGTGCTCGCAGCCCGGGCGCGCGCTCATGACGGCATCTCCTGCAGGCCGGCGAGCTGGTGGCGCATCTTCTCCAGCCCGAGTCGCATGCGCCCCTTCACCGTGCCGATCGGGGTGTCGAGCATGCGGGCGATCTCCGAGTGCGTGAACCCGCCGAAGTAGGCCAGCTCGATGACGCGGCACTGCTCGGACGGCAGCGTCTGCAGCGCGGTGCGCACCTCGCGGGCCTCCTCCCGGCGGCCGGCCTCCACGTCGGTGCGCTCGCGGGCCTCGAAGCGCTCTTCCAGGCCCTCGTCGCTGGCCCGGCGCTTGTCGTGGCCGATGCTCCGCCGCAGCGAGTCGATCGCGCGGTTGTGGACGATGCCCAGAACCCAGGTGCGGACGCTGCCGCGGGCGCGGTCGTAGCGCGCGTTGGACCGCCAAAGGCTCAGGAAGGCCTCTTGGACGACATCTTCGGCGGCGTTGCGGTTCTGGGTCATGCGATAGGCCAGGGAGAAGGCGGCGGTGCTGTGACGCTCGTAGACGCAGGCGAACGCGGCGTTGTCGCCCGTGCGGACCAGCTGCATGAGGTCCTCGTCGGCCATGTCCACCAGTGCCATCGGTCCGGTCTTCGGGTCGCTCATCGGTTCGGATCACCGTTCTCACGCGCACACGGCCAGCTCGTCGCGCAGCCGCTCATCGGGAGGGAGGCGAGCGTCAACGGTCCAGCACCCGCCGGGTCTCGTCGGCCACCGCGCGGGCGGTCTGCTCCACGTAGGCCAGCGGGTCGCGCGCGCTCTTCAGGCGCTTGGATCGGCCCTGGTGCACGCGCAGCGCGACGAGGGCGGCACCCGCCCCGGTGCCGACGGCCGCGGCGACCGCGGGGCGGGCGAGCGCGTCGACCCAGCGCCGCGGATCGCGGACTGCGGCCAGCTCCCACGCCTCCAACTCCTCCGCGACGAGGTCGGTGACCGAGGTCAGGGTCTCGTCCAGGCGCAGCGCGAGGTCGTCGGGTGGCTCGACCGGCGCCAGGGCGCGGCGGAGCATCCCCTCCACGTCGATCAGACCGGCGGGCTCCGGCTTGCGGGCGTCGGCCATCAGGCGGGCACCCCCTGCTCGGCCACGATCGTCTCCAGCTGCTTGATGGCCCGGTGGATGAGGACCTTGGTGGCACCGTCGGTGCGGCCCATCGCCCGGGCGATCTCCCGGTTGTCCATGCCCAGGGCGAATCGCATGATCAGCGCCTCGCGGCGGTCGTCGGGCAGCTGCTGGACGCCCTCCAGGATGCGCGCGAGCTCGTCACGGCCCTCGACGAGATCCTCGGTGGTGTGGACCGTCCGCAGGTGCTGGGTGTCGTCGATCGGCGTCTGCGGCTTGCGTGAGCGGTCCCGGTACAGGTTCGCGGCGAGGTTGTGGGCGATGCGGATCAGCCACGGCCGCAGCGGTCGCCCGTCGGACTCGGCCATGGCCCGCTCGAAGTGCCGGTAGGCCTGCAGGAAGGTCTGCTCGGTGAGGTCCTCCGCGTCGTGGTGGTTGCCCACGCGGTAGTACGCATAGGAGTACACGTCCTTCAGGTGCGCGCGGTAGAGCTCGGTGAACTCCCGGTCGAGCGTGAGCTTGTCCACACGCCAAGCCTACGCACTCGGTGTCACCGGGGCGCGCGAGCAGCGGCTCCTGCCCGGTCAGCCGCGGAGGTGCCGGCGCACGCGCAGTACGACGAGCGCGGCGCCTGCGGCGGCGCCCAGCGCGGCGGCGGCGACGGGCCGCGTGACGCCTCCGACCCAGTTCGCCGGGTCCCGCATGGCCGACAGCTCCCACGCCTCGAGCTCCTGCTCGGCGAGGTCGGCGATGCTCCTCAGGGTCTGCTGCAGGTGCGCGGCGAGGTCCTCGGGCGGCTCGACCGGGGTCAGCGCCCGCGAGAGCAGCGCCTCGACGTCCAGGTCGGGGAAGGCGGTGTGAACGGCCATCACGCGGCCCTCCGTGACCGGCCGGAGCGGACGGGCGCGGTCACAGCCCGTGCCCAGGCCGCCGCGTCCTGGTCGCCCCGGATGACCTCGGCCAGGCCGCTGATCGCCGGCGCCCTGGTGCCCGCGCGCTCCATGGTGGCGGCCAGCAGCGGCAGGGCGTGCAGCGCCTCGGCGGTCTGCCCGAGGCGCGGCTCGATCTCGGCGCGGGTGACCCCGCGGGCCAGCAGCTCGCCGGCCCTTCGGTTGCGGGAGCTCTCGGTGACGACGGTGGCCACGAGGTCCCCTGCCCCGGCCAGGCCGCTGAACGTCTCGGGGCGGGCGCCGCGGGCGGCGGCGTAGGCCTGCAGCTCGCCGAACACCTTGCCGGCGGCGGCGCCGGCCGCGTTGGGTCCGGCTGCGGCCGCAGCCCCGGCGGCCAGGACGGCGGCGTTCTGGGCCACGGCGGCGAGCTCGTCCCCGACGACATCCGTGGTCGGCTCGATCTGCAGCCCCGCGGCGCCGAACACGTCGCGCAGCTGCTGGAGGAAGGCGGGGTCGGCGCTGGCGGCCACGAGGGACGCGCCGTGCGCGACGGTGTCCGCGGCGTGGCCCGGTCCGGCCAGGCAGCCGACCGCGGCGGTGGGCACGCGGGCGCAGACGTACTCGACGGGTGTCCCGCCCTCGGCGGTCACCAGGCCCTTGGCCAGCACGAGCACGCCGGCGCGCGAGCGCACGGACGCCCCGTGCTCGGCCACCGCGGCGGGCAGGGCGGGCGCGGGGACCGCGAAGACGACGAGATCGGCGGCCGCGAGGTCCAGGTCGGCCGACCGCCCGACCCGCACGGTCTCCGGGAGGGTCACGCCCGGCAGGTAGCGCTCGTTGACGCTCCCGGCCGCGGTGATGGCCTCGACCTGCGCGGCGGTGCGGCAGCCGAGCTGCACCTCGATGCCCGAGCGCTCCAGGGCCACGGCGATCGCCGTCCCCCACGCGCCGGCGCCGACGACCGCGGCGCGGCGGACGGGCGGCAGGCCGCCGAGCCACTCCCACTGGAGCATGACGTTCGGCCAGATGCGGTCGGTGATGCCGCGGGCCAGGTCGGCGCTGGGGTCCTCCACGCGCGGGAAGCGCAGCGGGCGCCCGGCGCGGATGCGGACCTTGTGCGGACGGATGCGCCAGCCGCGGCGCACGTGCTCGGTGCCGATGACCGCCAGCGGGACGACGGGGGCGCCGGTCTCCAGAGCCAGGCGGCCGACGCCGCGGCGCGGAGCGCCGAGCGCTCCGGGGCGCACGCGGGTGCCCTCGGGGAAGATGAGCACGCAGTCGCCGCGCTCCAGGATGGCGCGGGCGGTGCCCATCGCCCCCTGGTCGCCCTGGTCGCGGTCGATGGGGAAGGCGCCGAGCGCGTTGAGGAACCAGCCCTGCAGCCGCTGGCGGAAAAGCTCCTTCTTGGCCACGTAGTACATCGGGCGGCGCACCATCGTCGCGATGACGAACGGGTCCAGGAACGACCGGTGGTTGGCCGCGAAGATGATCGGCCCGCTCTCGGGGATGTGCTCGCGCCCGATGCGGCTCAGACGGAAGTAGACGTGGAAGAACGCCTGGAAGGTCGCACGGACGAGCCAGTAGACCAGCGGATTGACGCCGCGATGGCGGGCCCGGTCCAGGAAGGCGTCGTTCGACATTGACTGGCATACCCGTGGCGGGCCCGCAGGGTTACAGTTGACGGCATGTCGATCGATCGCGCCAAGACCGCCCGCGGAGCCCTCGCCGGGGCGGTGGCCGCCGTGGTGTGGGCGGTGCAGCAGCCGCTGGACCAGCGCGCGTTCGGCGTGGCCTACGACGACTGCGAGCTGCTCGGCGCCGCGGTCACCGACGGCCCGGCCACGCTGCCCGTCGGCTGGGCGCTGCACACGCTCAACGGCGCGGCCTTCGGCGCGGCGTACGCGGTGACCGCCGAGCGCCTCCCCCTCCCCTCCTGGGCCCGCGGCCCGGCGCTGGCACTGGCCGAGAGCACGGTGCTGTGGCCGGGCACCGCGCTGGTGCCCCGCGTGCACCCGCGGGCAGAGCGGTTCCCGCCGCTGTGGGGGTCCGGCCGCGCGTTCGCGCAGGCGACGTGGCGCCACCTGCTGTTCGGCGTCGTGCTCGGGGAGCTCGAGCGCCGCCTGAACCCGCCGGAGGCCCAGGACACCCCGCTCGTGTACGAGCACGTGGTCTCCACCAACGGCCACGGCAGCCTCGAGGAGACGATGGTCACCATCACCACGATGGTCGACGCCGCGCCGGAGGACGCGGACGACGCCTGAGGGGCGGGCGGGCGGCGATCCGGTCTACAGGTCCAGGTGCAGCTGCGCGGTCGGCTTCAGCGGCTCGGTCTGCGGCGGCGCGGCCGGCGCGCCCGCGGCCTTGTAGACCTGCAGCACGTCACGCAGCGCCAGCGGACGCGCCGGCCGGCCGTCGCAGCGCTGCACGGTCAGCCGCCCGAGCCGGGTGCCTCGTACGACGGCGTGGAAGCGCCCGCCAGCGTCCTGGGCCAGGATGACGTCCCCGGGGCGGATCGGCACGCTCATCGCCGCAGAGCGTACGCGACGGTCAGGCGCCTACGCCGGTCCGACTGCTTGCTCCGGGGGTGCGTCCGCGGCGTTCCGCCTGGCGGGACGCAGCGGACGCGCCCACGCGACGCCACACGAGATCAAGCCGGAGACGGGACTCGAACCCGTGGCCTTTGCTTTACAAGAGCACTGCTCTACCAGCTGAGCTACTCCGGCGCCCGCGCGATTCTACGCTCCCGGGGGGGAGCGTCACGCCTCGCCGGCGACGGTGCGCGCGATGCGCAGGGCCACGCTCGGGGCGCAGGTCGCCGAAGTCCAGCCGCCGGCCGGTGTAGGTGCGCAGGCGGACCCGCGCGGTACCACGGCGTCGCGGCCAGGCCAGGCGTGACTCCACGCGCTGCACGTCGCGGAAGCGCAGCGAGCGCACGCGGTGGGTGGGCTGGTCGTCGGCGAGCCACAGCAGGCGCCGGTCGGTGAGCGCCAGGCGGGACTCGGGGCTGGCCCAGGTGGCGGTGGGGACGACGAGCACGACCGCCTCGCGCTGCTCGAGCGCGGCCAGCAGCTCCGGGCCGAGCGCCCGCCGGACCGCGTCCGGCAGCCAGCCCCCGCGGCGAGCCCTGATGCCCGCGGCCCCCGTCGCCGCCGCGTCGCCGGGGACGCCCGGCCCCTCCAGACCGGCGTCCAGCGCGCGCAGGCGCAGCTCGTCGTAGGCGGCGTTCAGGCGCGCCATGACCTCGACGGCGCGCGGGTCTGAGTCCACGTCCGGGTGGTGCTGCTTGGCCAGCGCGCGGTAGGCCGCCGCGGCCTCCTCCAGCGAGGCGTCCGCGGGGACGCCGAGGACGGCGTGGGCGTCCATCGCTCCGCGTGTCCTCGTCAGCGCCGTCCGGGGGATGTCATCGCCGCCACCGTACCGCGCTCGCTGCGACGCTCCGCGCCCGGGAGGCCACCGTCACCGACGCGTCATCAGCCGGAGGCCGCCGGCGTCCGCGAGCCTGGGTGTCGGCTGTCACCGAGCCGGCAGTCGTCCTGCGGCATGATGGTGCGATGGCGCTGTCGCCTCTCCTGCCGGTCAAGCCCCGGCTGCGCGGCGTCTCGCACGAGATCGCCTTCTTCGTGGCGCTCGGCCTCGGTCTCGCGCTGGTCGTCACCGCCCCCAGCGGCAGGGCGACGGCGACTGCCGCGATCTACGCCCTCGGCGTCTGCGGCCTGTTCGGCGTCAGCGGCCTCTATCACCGGCGGACGTGGTCGAGCGTGCGCGCCCGCGCGTGGATGCGCCGCCTGGACCACTCGATGATCTTCGTGTTCATCGCCGCGACCTACACGCCCGTGTCGGTGCTCGCGCTCACCGGGACGCTCGGCACGGTGATCCTGGCCGTCGTGTGGGGCGGGGCGCTGGCCGGGGTCACCCTGTCCCTCGCCTGGCCGGCGGCGCCGAAGTGGCTGACGGCGATCGTCTACGTCGCCCTGGGCTGGGTGGCGGTGGCCGCGATGCCGCAGCTGTGGGACAACCTCGGTCCGTGGAGCGTGGCCGGCCTGGGCGCCGGCGGCGTGCTCTACACGCTCGGCGCGGTCGTCTACGCCCGCGGACGCCCAGACCCGCGGCCGGCCACCTTCGGCTACCACGAGATCTTCCACGCGCTCGTGGTCGTGGCCGCCGCCATGCACTACGCGGTCATCGCCTTTGCGGTGCTGCCGCAGGGCTGACGTGGCACCCGGGACCCCGGTGCCGCACCTTCGCCGGGCCGACGGCGGCGTTCGTGCGACACCACGGGCAACGGGTCACCAGCGCGCCGCGGCGTCGCACGTTCGCCGCGCTGTGGGCGGTTTGCGTACGACGCCCTGCCGCCCGACCGCATCCGCCGTGATGTGACCAACCGCGGACACGGTGCCGCTGGCCTTGCCATCGGCCCCGCCGGTGTGACAGTCTGACGTTCGATGTCACAACGTCACGCAGACGCTCACCCGCCGACGGCCACCGCGGGACTCCCCGCCCTCATTCGCCCCGGCGCGCTGGACCCGGTGGACGGCGCCCTGCTCGACGCCGCCGAGGTCTGCGTCATGGCCGTCGGGATGCGCCGCACGACGCTCACCGACGTCGCCCGGCGCGCCGGAGTCAGCCGCATGACGGTGTACCGGCGCTTCCCGGACGTCGAGGCGCTGCTGCAGGCCCTGATGACGCGGGAGTTCGGCGCCGTTCTGGCCGACGTCGTCCAGGTCCAGGGCGCCACCGCCCGCGAGCGTCTTGTTCGCGGGGCGCGGCAGGCGACGTGGGCGCTCAGCGAGCATCCGCTGTTCAACCGGCTCATGGACGTCGACCCCGAGCTGCTGATGCCCTACGCCTTCCACCGCTACGGCGCCTTCCAGCGCGCGGTCCTGCACGCGTTCGCGGGCGTCATCCGGGAGGGGATCGCGGACGGGTCGATCCGGGACGAGGACCCCGAGCTGCTGGCCGC
>JBBSUL010000051.1:0-21022 GCA_038234375.1 Solirubrobacterales bacterium
GGTCCCCGACGACGCCTTCAACGGCCTGCCGGACTTCGGCTTCACGCCCCAGTACGCCGAGGTGCAGGGCCTGCGCCTGGCCTACCTGGACGAAGGACCGAAGGATGGCCTTCCCGTGTGGTTCATGCACGGCGAGCCGACCTGGTCGTTTGTGTGGCGCAAGGTCTTCCCCCTCGTCGCCGCCGCCGGCTACCGGTGCATCGTCCCCGACCTCGCAGGCTTCGGGCGCTCGGACAAGCCGACGGACACCGCCTGGTACACGTACGACCGCCACAGCTCTCTCATGGGCGAGCTGTGCCAGCAGCTGGACCTGCAGCAGGCCACCATGGTCGTCCACGACTGGGGCGGCCCGATCGGGATGCGGCTGTTCGTGGAGCAGGCCGAGCGCTTCGAGCGCCTGGTGGTCATGGACACCGGCCTGTTCACCGGCGAGCAGCGGATGACCGACGCGTGGACGGCCTTCCGCGACTTCGTCGAGCGCACGGAGGACCTGCCGATCGGCATGCTCGTCAAGGGCGCCTGCGCCCGCGAGCCCGAGGCGGACGTCCTGGCCGGCTACGAGGCGCCGTTCCCGAGCCCCGAGTCCAAGGCGGGGGCGCGCGCCTTCCCGCTGCTCATCCCCACCGACCCCGAGATGGAGGGGGCGCAGGCGGGCCGCGTCGTGCGTGACGCCCTGGCGGCCGATCACCGGCCCAAGCTGGTGCTGTGGGCCGACGGCGACCCGATCATCCCCCCCGCGGCCGGCGAGAAGCTCGCGCAGGTCATCAACGCCCCGGCCCCCGAGCTGATCGAGAACGCGTCGCACTTCCTGCAGGAGGACGCGGGCGCGCAGATCGGCGCCCGCATCGCGCAGTGGCTCGGGGACCCCGTCTGAGCGGGACCCCCGCGTCCGGCCGCGCTACTTCGTCAGCTGCTTGGCCTGCTCACCGGGCTCCAGACCCGGCTCGGACTTGGAGGCCCGCAGCTCGTAGGCCTTGCGCGCCTCGGGGTCGGCGGACATGAGGACCTGATCGGCCTTCAGCGCGCGGACGACAGCCTCGCGGCCACGGCGGGGCATGAGGCCCATGACGCCGGTGATCGGCCCGATCGACTTAGGCACGAAGACGTCGAAGCGCGGCACCTGCAGCGTCTCGACGATCGCGTCGGCCACGTCCTGGGGGTTGACGTTCTTGACCCCGCGCGCCTGCACCAGGCCGGTCGCCAGCTCGGTGTTGACGATGCCGGGCATCACGCAGCTGACCTCGATCGGCGTGTCGCGCAGCTCGCCGCGCACCGCCTCGGAGACACCGACCACGAAGTGCTTGGTGCCGCAGTAGGTCGCGCCGCCGGGGAAGCCGCCCTTGCCGGCCGAGGAGGCGACGTTCACCAGGTGGCCCCGGCCGCGCTGCACGAAGCGCGGCAGCACGAGCTTCATGCCGTACAGGACACCGTGCACGTTGATGTCGACCTGGCGGTGCGCGGTGGTGTCGTCCTCGGTCAGGAACGGTCCCAGCTGCATGATCCCCGCGTTGTTGACGAGGACGTCCAGCGGCCCGAAGTCGGCCTCGGCGGCGTCGAGGAAGGCCTCGAAGGAGTCACGCTCGCAGACGTTGAGCGGGTAGCCCTTGACCTTGGGGCCGAGCTCGGCGGCGGTCTGCTCGGCGGCGGCCTGGTCGAGGTCGCCGATGGCGACGCTCATGCCCTGGGCGACCAGCGCGCGCGCGGTCTCCTTGCCGATCCCGCGGGCACCACCGGTGATCGCGGCGATCTGTCCGCTGAGGACGCGGGGCTGCTTGGCCATGGTGAGAACTCCCTCTCGTTGAAGACGACGAAACGTGACGCGGGCGTCAACGGTAACCGCTGGAGGGGGACGATGCTGAACCGGGTTCAGCTCAGACCGGCAGGCGGACGGCGACCGTGCGACTCGGGCGACGGACAGGACGACGAATCGTCGCCCACGCCGCCGCCGGGAGCGGCGGCACGTATCCTCGCGACGATGCCCACGTTCACCCACGCCGGGCACCGGCTCGCCTACACCGAGCACGGCACCGGAGAGCGCACGGTGGTCCTGCTCCACGGGCTGCTGCTCAGCCAGAAGCTCATGACCCCGCTGGCCGGGCACCTCGGCCGCCGCGGACACCGCGTCATCACCATGGACCTGCTCGGGCACGGCGCGTCGGACCGGCCGCCCGAGATGTGGAAGTACTCGATGACTGCGTTCGGGGAGTCGGTCGTCGCGCTGCTGGACCACCTCGAGGTGGAGGAGGCGGTCGTCGGCGGCCTCTCGCTCGGAGCCAACGCGGCCTTGGAGGCCGCCGCGTTCGCGCCCGCCCGGGTCAGGGGCCTGGTGATCGAGATGCCGGTGCTGGACAACGCCCTGATCGGCTGCGCCGTCGCGTTCACGCCGCTCATGCTCACGCTCACCTTCGGTGAGCCGGTCATGCGCGTGCTGAGCGCCGTGACCCGGCGGATCCCGACCGTCGCCGGGCCCGCCGACGTGGCGCTGGACCTCGTGCGCCAGGACCCGCGGCCCAGCGGCGCGCTGCTGCAGGGCCTGTTCTTCTCGCGCGTCGCCCCGCCGTCCCGGGTGCGCCGGACCCTGACCCAGCCCGCGCTGGTCATCGGCCACCGGCGGGACCCCATCCACCCCTTCACCGACGCGGGGATGCTCGCCGACGAGATGCCCGGCGCCCGCCTGGTGGAGGCCTCCTCGATCCTGGAGATGCGGGTGGCGCCCAAGCGGCTGACGCGCGAGATCGACGCCTTCCTGGAGACGGTCTGGGGCGCGGTGCCGGGGGGAGCGACGCGCGAGCGCTGAGCGGTCGCCTACCCTAGGGGGCAGCATGAGCAGCCGCCAAGAGCAGAAAGCCGCCCGCAAGGCCGAACGTGAGGCCCACGAGGCCGCCGCGGCCAGGGCCGCCGCGCGCAAGCGGCGCCTCCAGATGGTGCTCGGGGCCGTGCTCGTCCTGGCCATCATCGGCGGGTCGATCTACGGGCTGACCCAGACCGGGAGCGACAGCAACACCGGCGACACCAAGAACGCGGTGGAGGTCAAGGCCAAGCTCCCGCCGGTCGCCGAGACCAACCTCGCCAAGGCCGCCGCCCTGGCCAAGTGCACGCTGACGAGCCCGAAGCTCGAGGGCAGCACGCACGTCGAGAAGCAGGTCACCTACAGGTCCAACCCACCGACCTCCGGTGACCACAACCCGATCCCCGCCCGCGACGGCATCTACGCCCCGGGCAACGAGCCCGAGAAGGAGAACTTCGTCCACACCCTGGAGCACGGGCGCATCGAGATCCAGTACCGGCCGGGGACGCCCACCGAGACGATCAACGAGCTGGAGACCGTGGGCAGCGAGGAGCTCAACGGCTCCGCCGGTTACAAGATCCTCGTCTTCGAGAACCCGACCCGCATGCCCTTCGCCGTCGCGGCGACCGCCTGGGGACACCTGCTCGGCTGCAAGACCATGAACCCGCAGGTCTTCGACGCCATCCGCGCCTTCCGCAAGGAGTACACGGACAAGGGCCCGGAGCAGGGTATCCCGCCGAACTGACCCGCCGAACGGGCGCAGCCGGCGGTCAGCGCCAGCCGCCGCGCTCGCCGCGGTAGGCGTCCTCGGCGGCGAGCAGCACCTTTACGGTGCGCGCGAGGATCTGGGCGTCCAGGCGCAGCGAGCGGTGCTCGATGTACCAGAGGTCCAGCTCGATGCGCTCGCTCCACGGCAGCGACGCGCGGCCGTTGACCTGGGCCCAGCCGGTCAGCCCCGGACGGACGGCCAGGCGGCCGCGCTGGCGCTCTGTGTACTGCGCCACCTGGTGCGGGAGGGTGGGGCGCGGCCCGATGAGGGACATCTCGCCGCGCAGCACGTTGACGAGGTTGGGCAGCTCGTCGATCGACGTCCGCCGCAGGAGCGCGCCGACCCTGGTGATCCGCGCGTCGCCGGCGTCGACGGCCAGCCCGGCGCCGATGAACTCCGCCCCGCTGACCATCGTCCGCAGCTTGATGACGTCGAACTCGTGACCGTCCAGGCCGGTGCGGCGCTGGCGGTAGATCGGGTGGCCCGGCGTCTCCAGGCGGACGGCCAGGGCGGCAAGCGCGATGATGGGAGACAGGACCGCCAGGGCGGCGGCGCTGACGAGGACGTCGAGGGCGCGGCGGATCACCGCGTGCCCTCCGCGGCGTCCCAGCCGGCGGCGGTGCCGTGACGCAGGTGGTCGGCCAGGCCCGCGGCGATCGAGGCGCTGGTCAGCGTGTAGTAGCGGGCGATCAGGCCGGCGCGCCCGGCGCGGTGCCCCGCGGCCGCGGCCGCCAACAGCGCGAGCTGCGCGGTGAGCGCGGCCCGCGGGACGGGGCGGCCGGCCGAACCTCGCAGCCCCTCGGGGCGCGCGAGGCGGAGGCTGGTCGCCAGCAGTGCCAAGTGCAGGAACGGCCCGGCGTAGCGCAGCCAGCGGTGCCCGAGGACCATGAGCAGGTAGGGCGGCGGGAACCCGCGCGGGTCCAGGAGGCCGCCGCGCAGGATGATCGCCCAGGCGTGGCTCATCATCCGCCGCTTGCGCCGCCACTCGCCCTCGATGCTCGGGACCATCTTCTCGGTGGCGTGGGCGTCCGGCGCGTAGACCGCGCGGCGTCCGCGGCGCACGAGGTTGAACGGGAAGCTCAGGTCGTGACCCATGACCGGGTCGACCACGAGGTAGTCCGCGCGCCGGGTCGCGTAGATCGCGCCGTTGCCGGCGGTCACCGACCAGCGCTCGGACTCGGCGGCGCGCAGCCACATCTCGTAGCGCCAGTACAGGCCCTCCTGGTTGGTACCTGCCGCCCCGTCGGGGTTGACGAACGACACCTGCCCGCAGACGTAGGCGACCTCCGGGTCCGCGAAGGGGGCGACGAGGCGGCGCAGCGCGTCCGGGGCCCAGGTGGCGTTGGCGTCGCTGAACGCGACGACGTCCGCGGTCGACCGCGCCACGGCAGCGTCCTGCGCGCGGATCTTGCCGCCGCGGGGGAGCTCGAGGACGAGGTCGGCCCCGGCGTCGCGCGCCCTGACGGCGGTCGCGTCGGGCGAGCCGTCGCAGACGACGACGACCTGCAGGCGGCCGGCCGGGTAGTCCAGCGCCCGCGCGTCGGCGACCTTCGCGGCGATGACGTCCGCCTCGGCGTAGGCCGGGACGATGAGGCTGACGGTGGGCAGCACAGCATCCGAGGCCGCGGGGCGGATGGGGCGACGCGGCAGCGCGCGCAGGGCCAGCGGGTAGCCGGCCTGCCCGAAGACGAGGCCGGCTCCGGCGGCCCAGAACGACGTGGTGGCCAGGCGGCGTGACAAGGGACCAGAGCGTAGTGAGAGGGCGGCCGGCGCACGGTCAGGGTGCCGGCCCCACCGAAGGTGAACCGTCATTCCGCTTGGGTAGTCCGAGTCAAGTGACGGCTCAGCGGCGCGGTCAGCCCCTCCGTAAGGTGAACCGTCATTCCGCTCGGATAGAGCGAGTCAAGTGACGGCTCAGCTCGGTCTTCACCGGCCAAGGACCTGCTCGTACAGCGCCAGGTGCCGCGCGGCGATCGTGTCCCAGGCGTAGGTCGTGCGGGCGGCGTGGGCCGAGGCGGCGGCCAACTCGTCCCGCGCGGCGGGGTCGCCGAGCAGACGCGTCAGCTCGCCGGCCAGTGCGGCAGGGTCCCCGGCGGGGACGTGGGCGGCCGCGATGACCTCCGGGAAGCCGCCCGCGTCCGACAACAGCAGCGGGCGGCCGAGGCCCAGGGCGCTGAACAGGGCGCCGGACATCTCGATGTCGCGGTAGGGCAGCACGCACAGCGCCGCCTGCCGCAGGCACCAGGCCGCTTCGGCGTCGCTGACGAAGCGCGGGACGACCACCGTGTCCAGCGGCGGGTCCGGCAGCGGCATCCGCGGAGCGCCGACGACCCACAGGCGTGCGTCGGGCCGGGCTGCCCGCCACGCCTCGTAGAGCACGTCCAGCCCCTTGTAGGGCTTCAGCAGGCCGAACAGCAGCACCGCGGGCGTCCCCTCGGGCTCGGAGGCCAGCTCCGGCGGCGCGGCCGGCACCACGTCGGCCAGGTAGGTGAAGGCCCCGTGCGGGATGACCTCGATGCGGGTCCCGTCCACCCCGGCCTCGCGCTCCAGGCGTCGCCGGCCGTGCTCGGTGTGGGCGACCACGGCGTCCATCCGCGCGTACAACCGCCGCTGGCCGGCGCGCTGCAACGGCCGGGCGACCCGGGGCAGGATGTCGTGAGCGGTGATGACGTGCCGGCCTCCGCGCCCGCGCAGCGCCCAGTCGAGCTCCTGGACGCTGGTCCACTGCCAGTGCACGACGTCGGGGGCGTCCCGACGGCGGGCGGATGCGTAGGCCAGCATGTCCGGCCCGTGCTGCAGCGGCCGGGCGGCGGCGCGGCGGTAGAAGTGCTCGTCCACGCGGTAGCCGCGGGCCGGGGCCACGTCGCCGTGACGGAAGTCCGAGGTCACCAGCGTCACCTCCGCGCCGGCGGCGGCCAGCGCCGCGCACAGGGCGCGGTCGTAGGGCGGGGTGTAGGCCGGGGGATCGACGACGTGCACGCGCAAGGCCCGCGCGACGATACGCCACGCGCTGCGGTTGAATGCAGCGTCCGTGGCGGTCGACCTCTCCTTCTGCATCGTCAACACCGCCCAGCGCGAGTTGCTCGTGCGCGGTCTGGACGCGGTCGCCCGTGAGCGCACGGCCCTGGCGCAGGCGGGGATCGCCACCGAGGTCATCGTGCTGGACAACGCCTCCACCGACGGCTCGGTCGGCGCGGCCCGCGCCCACGCCACCGTCGACACGATGATCGTCAACGACCGCCGGCGCGGCAAGGCCGAGAACGACACGACGCTGCTCCAGCGAGCCGCCGGACGCCACGCCCTGCTGCTCAACGAGGACTCCGAGCTGCAGCCCGGGGCGACCGCGACGCTGCGCGCGGCCCTGGACGCCGACGAGCGGGCCGCCGCCGCGGGTGCGCGACTGTTGCGTCCCGACGGCCAGGCCCAGCCGTCGGCCTGGCGCTTCCCGACCCCGCGCACCGCGCTGGCCGCGGCGCTGTTCCTCCACCGCCGGTACACCGTCCAGTCCGGCGGCGACGCGACGCGCACCGTGGACTGGGTCCAGAGCGCGGCGATGCTCGTGCGCACCGACGCCGCCGAGCAGGTCGGCTGGCTTGACCCGATGTTCTTCGTCTACTCCGACGAGGTCGACTTCTGCAAGCGGCTGCGCGAAGCGGGCTGGACCACCCTGTACGTGCCGGGCGCGGAGGCCGTCCACCACGAGCAGCTGTCCACCGGCCCCGTCCCCGAGAAGCGCATCGTCGAGCTGTCGCGCAACCGCGACCGCTACATGCGCAAGCACCACTCGCGGGCGGCCGCCTGGGCGGTGCGCTGGCTCACCGCGTACACCTACCTCGTGCGCTCGGTCGTGGCGATCGTGCTCCCCGGCCACGACCCCCGCCGCTACCGGCGGCACGTGTCCGCCACCCTGCGCCCCGACGAGGGCGAGGGGCTGCGCGAGGCTGCCTACGAGCACAACCAGGGCGGCTCCCGGCTGTAGCGACCGCCGGCCGCGGCGGGCGAGCGCCCCGCCGTCCGTCCACCCCGGATCTGGTGCCCTTGCGCCCACCGCCGGGCGGTGGGACGATCGACGCACCGCTTTGCCCGCCGACACCAGGAGTGCCACATGCCGTCCGATCCCGTCCGTGTCCTGATCGTCGCCAACCAGACCGCGGCCACCGAGACGCTCCAGCGCGCGGTGCGCGAGCGCGCGGCCCGCGGACCGTGCGCCTTCACCCTGCTCGTTCCCGTCCAGGCCTCGGCGCTGACCCGGATGACCAACCCGGACGACGCCTCCGACGCCGGGGCACAGACCGTAGTCGACGAGGCCCTCCCGCTGCTGTCGCAGGCCGCCGGCGGCACCGTCGAGGGCCGCGTCGGCGTCCCCGAGCCCCTTGCGGCCATCCAGGACGCGCTGAACCTCGTGGGCTTCGACGAGATCATCCTCTCGACGCTGCCGCGCCGGCTCTCGCGCTGGCTGCACGTGGACCTGCCGCACAAGGTCGCGGGCCTCGGGCTACCGGTCACGACCGTCACCAGCACCACGGTGGAGCCGGCCGCCACCGCCTGAGGGTGAGCCCTGGGCGTCAGTCCGTTTCGGGCGGTGACGCACCACGGCGGTCGCGGAGGGCGCGGGCCAGGTCCGCCAGCCCGGCCCGCTCCTCGGGACGCAGCGCACCGCAGGCCAGCAGCACGAGCGGGATCGCCGCCAGCACGGCGGCCCGCTCGGCGAACGCAAGCGCACCGTCGGTCCCCAGCAGCAGCTCGCCGCCGACCGACATCGTCCCCATGACCCCGACGAGGAGGCTGAGACGACCCCACTCGAACGGCACCTCGAACAGCGTCCGCGTCAGCCGGTGGATGACGAGGATCATCACCACGTAGGCGGCGGCCAGGGCGATGCCGGCGCCGCGGATGCCCAGCGGCGGCACGAGCGCGACGAGCACGAGGACGTTGACCATCAGCCCCGCCGCCGCGGCCGGGAAGTTACGCGTGGTGACCTTCGCGCGCCCCGCGATCGTGATGAACACGAGGTTCAGCCCGTACAGCGCCCAGCCCAGGGCGACCCAGGGCAGCACGGTGTGCGCCTCGAAGAACTCGGGGGCGGCGAGCAGGCGCACGACCCATCGGCCCATCAGGGTCAGCGCCGCCACCGCGATCCCGGTCACCGCCACGTAGGCGGTCGTGACGACCGCGTACAGCCGCTTGGCGTCCGTGTCCCGGGCGACCGAGTAGGCCAGCGGCGGCCACGCGGCCTGGAAGCCGCGCACCGCGACGATCACCGCCGTCGACAGCTTGATGCCCACCGCGTACACCCCGGCCTGCGCGGCGGACTCGGTCCGCAGGATGTACGCGCGGTCGATGACGTTCAGGGCGAACACCGTCGCGTCGGCGGGGATCGTCGGCGCGCCGAAGGCCAGCAGCGGGCGCAGCGGGACGGACGGACGGCGCAGACGCAGGCCGATGAGCTCGCGCTGGTGGAACCACAGCACGAGCAGGACGACGGTCGACGCGCCGTAGTTGCCCAGGACGTAGCCGCGCGCCCCGGTGTCCAGCCCGACCACGAGCGTCACCGTGAGGACGACGGTCAGACCGATGTTGGCCAGCGACGACACGACGTACGCGCGCCGGCGCTCCTGCACGCGCAGCAGCGCGTAGGCCAGCTCGAGGTTGGTGAACGCCCACAGCCCGAGGATGCCCAGGCGCATCAGCCCCGCGTCCTCGCGGCCGAGCAGCAGTCGCGAGAGCGGCTCGGCGAGGGCGAGGGCGAGGAGGGTCGCGATCGTGGCCACCGCCGCCGTCAGGCCGGTCGTCATGCGCGCGAGGGCAACCTGCCGGTCGCGGTCGGAGTCGTCGAACCAGAAGCGGACGAACGCCTCGCCCAGCCCGAGCCGCAGGAGGATCGACGTGAGGATGATGAAGGTCAGCAGCGTCTCGGCGTACCCGTAGTCCGCCGGGCTGAGGTAGCGCGTGTACAGGGGCAGCGTGAACACGGCCAGCGCCGCCGAGACCAGCCCCGGGGCCTGGTAGGCGGCGCCGCTGGCCAGCAGCCGTCGCAGGTAGGCGGTCATCGGGCGGGCTCGGGCCCGTCCAGGGACCGGGCGGTCCGCGACCGCGGAATGTCACGGTGGTCGGGCGCGGTGCGCAGGACGTGGTCGGCCACGGTCGAGGTCACGCCGTGCCAGTAGCGCTCGTTCTTGAAGTGGTGCAGGCGGTGCCCGCGGTGCACGGCCGCGTAGACGCGGGTGCGCGGCCGGTAGGCCGTGTGGATGAGCAGGTGGGTCCACTCGTAGGCCAAGATCAGCAGGCAGCCGACGAGGACAGCGGTGAGGGCGGGGCCCGCGCGCAGCGGGACGCCGACCAGGGCCAGCACTCCGGCTCCCGCGCCGACCACCGTCGGCACGGCGAGCACGAGCAGCGCAACCGCCTCGGCCGGCCCGAGCAGGATCAGGCCCAGATGGTGCGGGCGCTCGTGGTGCTCGCGGTGTGAGGCGGCGGTCACGAGCTCGACGCGGCGGCCCCGCCAGCGCACCGGCGGCAGGTGCAGCAGGTACACGTGGATGGCCCACTCGCCGAACGGGAAGATGGCCAGCATCGCCACGACGGCGGCCGGGTCACGCCAGGTCGGCGGCCCCCCCACGATCGCGCGGGCGAGCAGCGCCACGACGATCCCGGCGACGAGGATCCGCGGGGACCGACCGCCCCAGAACACCCTGCGGGCGCCACCGAGCGTCGTCACGGTGCGCCCGTGCCGGTCGGGTGGCGTGGACGCGGGCACCGCCACAGGTTCGCACGCGGAGCCGCGGGGCGACCACGACGGATAGCCTGCGCGCTGCCCGTGGCCCACGACACGACCTTGCGCCCGCTGTGCCTGCTGCTGCTCCCGCGGGCGCTCGAGAGCTTCCTCCTGCGCGACCAGGCGCAGGACCTCCTGCGCGCGCCCGGCGTGGTCGCGGCCGATCCGCCGGCGGTGCGCTACGGGGTGATCGGCCGCCTCCCGGGGCCCGTGGCCGATGTGATCGCCGCCGGGCAGGCCCGCCGGCTCGTCCGCTCCCTGGCCCGGGAGGCGCGGCGCGGTGATGTCCCGCGCGGCGGCACGCCGCGGGTCGTGGTCATCTTCCACCCGCTGCAGTTCCCGCTGGCCCGCGCGATCCTGGCGGCGTCCGGGGGTGAGTGCGAGCTGTGGTACGGGCGCTGGGACCGTTACGAGCACGCCTACGACGCCGGCGGGCGGCTGCGCACGCGGCTGGAGCGGCTCCACGAGCAGGCGGCCTCCTGTGCGCAGATCACCTTCGTGGCCTCCGAGGCGCTCGCCGACCTGGAGCGCGACGCCGGCCGCGAGGCGACGCTCGTCCCGCTCAGCGCTGACGGCTTCCCCGCGCCGGACCCCACCGGCGTGCGCGGGTCCGACGGCGTGGACCGGCCGCCCGTCGTGGCGGTCTCGCTCGGCCACCTGGGCTGGCGGACCGACTGGGCGCTGCTGCGGGAGGTCAGCGCCCGGATGCCCGAGCTCGTGCTGCTGCTCGTCGGCGCGTGGCACGACGACGAGTGCCGGGAGGACCCCGACTACGCCGCGTGCCGGAGCGCGGCCAACCTCGTGTGGCTGGGCCGCCAGGACGACGAGGCCGCCGCGCGGCTGATCCTGTGCGCCGACGTCGGGATTGTCCCGTTCCGGATCGAGCCCTTCAACGACGCGGGCCTGCCCTTTCGCATCCTCAAGTACGCGTTGCTGGGACGGCGAACCGTGTCCCCGGAGCTGTCGGGGGTGCGGACCTGGGCACGCGCGGTCACCACTGCGCCGGACGCCGACCGCTTCGTCGCGGCGCTACGGGCCAGCGCGGGGACCCGCGCGGCCCCGGACCTGGAGCTGCGCGCCTGGGCGCAGGCGCAGACCGCGGTCACCCAGAACGCGCCGCTGTGGGACCGGTTGCGCGCCGTGGGGGTGGCGACCGATGGCGGCTGAGATCACCGTCCGCCAGCTGGACCCGCGCTGGATCGACAGCCTGCGCCCGCTGTGGCTGGCGCTGCGCGACCACCACCACGCCGTCGCCCCGGAGATGGGTCCGGTCCGTGCGGACGATGACTCCTGGTCGCGGCGCCGCTCCGCCTCCGCGCCGGGGGCGCCCCCGGCGCCGGCCCAGCCGCGGTCGCGCAGGAACTGCTTGCGCTCGGCCAGGCGATTGGCCCGGCGCAGCTGGGCCTCGGACTGGCGCCGGACGCCGTCCACGTCGTCGTCGTCGATCGGCAGCGGCGGTACGGCGACCGGAGTGCCGTCGTCGTCGTCGAGGGCCACCATCGTCAGGTAAGCGGTGGAGGTGTGGCGGATCTCGCCGGTGCGGACGTTCTCGGCCTGGACCCGGACCCCGACCTCCATCGACGTGCGCCACACCGCGTTGACCCGCGCGTAGAGCGTGAGCAGCTCGCCGATGTCCACCCGGGAGGCGAAGGTCATCCGGTCCATGCCCCCGGTGACGCAGCGCCGCCGGCAGTGGCGCACCGCGGCGAGCGCCGCCGCCTCGTCGCACAGGCGCATCACCGTCCCGCCGTGGACGAAGCCCCCGGAGTTCGCGTCCTCCACCCCCATCCACCGCACGAGCGTCGCGTCCATGCGCCGGGACGGTACCGGGCGAGCCGACAGCACCAGGAAGTGCCGGCGCACCACCCGGGTCCGCCGACGGGTGGAGCCTGGGTGCTGCCGTACAACACTGAAACTCCGTTCACAGCAACGAAGCAGCCGCGGGAATGCCGGCGCCGCGGCGCCCGGCCTCCGGGTCGGCCCCGCCCCGCGCGAGCGCCACCCCGACCCCGAGCAGCGCCCAGGCCAGCGGGTCCTCCAGGAAGGCGGCGTACATGAACGTGTGCACCACGAGCGCCACGAACGCGGCGCCCACCACCATCCGCGGCACCGACCCCCGGACGCCGCCCAGCAACCGGGCCAGCGCCGCCGCCAGCAGCGCCAGGTACAACGCCAGCCCGCCGATGCCCTGCTCGGCGGCGACCGTGACCGGGATCGTGTGGGACGCCGACGCCGCGCCCTGCTCGGAGCTGGACTGCGCGCGGCGGTACTCCTTGGCGAACGCCCCGGCCCCCTGGCCGAGCACGGGCGCGTCGGTGAACAGCTCCACGCCGCCCTTGATGAGGTCGTAGCGACCGCTCGTGGCGCTGTCGGTCGCCGCGGAGTCCCGCACATCCAGCCGGACGGCGTCGGGGGCCGCGACGGCCACCCCGACGGCGATGAGCACGAAGGCGGTCGTCACCACCGCCGCGCCGCGGACGCTCCAGCGCAGCGCGCCGAGGACGGCGAGTCCGGCGAGCAGCGCCACGAACGAGGACTGCGAGAACGTGAGCACGAGCCCGGCCCACAGCACCGTCAGCACGACGGTGCTCACGAGCGCGGCGCGCCGGTCGCGGGTCCACAGGACGACGCCGGCCAGCGTGAGCATGACGACGGCCAGGAAGCGCCCGTAGATGTTCGGGTCGAAGAACAGCGAGTTGACGCGGAAGTAGGGCTCCAGCGCGTTGGAGCTGATGACGCGCGGGTTCAGCAGCACGTGCTTGGTGGCGTACTCGACGAAGCCGACGCCGACGAAGGCCAGCGCGAGGACGGACAGCGTGGCCACGCAGCGCACGGCGAGCTGCCGCGTCCAGCGCACCCGTCCGACGAGGACGAACAGGATCGCGAAGGGCACGTAGAAGAACACCAGGTTCTCCAGTGCCCGGTCAGCGTCGGAGGAGTACGTCGCCTGCACGGCGTACACCACCACCGTGAGGGCGAGCAGGCGCTCCAGCCAGCCCGCGGGATGCTCGGGCGGACGGGCGGACCCCGACGGGGCCAGCACGGCCGACAGCCCGCCGGCCGCGGCCCGCCCGCGCCAGGCGGCCCGCAGCCGGGGCACCGCGTAGGCCAGGCCCCCGGCCGCGATGACCACGTACAGCGGCAAGAGCAGGTTCGCTGTGACCCCGCCGACCGACAGCGGGACGCGGAACGGGAGCATGGCCACCGCGGCGAGCACGAACCACGTCAGGCGGCGGTCGAAGAGCACGGCCAGCGCGCCGACGAGGACCACGCCGCCGAGCGCCGCACCGACGCCGAGCAGCGGGGTGTCGCGCAGCGGCGCGAACGCGCTCGTGTCCCACACGTGCGCCACGAGGATGACCGGGGCGACGATGAGCGCGCCGGCCATCGCCACCGCGCGCCCGAGCGCGGTGGGCAGCACGAGGGTGCCGGCCGCCAGCAGAGCGGCGAGGATCAGCGCGACAGACGACGCCACAGGCTCTCCATGAGGGCGGCCGCGTTGCGGTCACGGCTGAGGTGGGAGGCGAAGCCGGGCAGGCCGGTGCGCACCACGAGGCCCTTGCCGAAGCGGACGGCGACGACGACGGCTCTCCCGGCGGCGTCGACGGCGGCGGCAACCCGCTCGTTGTCGGTGCCGACGCCGAGCGTCGGCTCGTAGGCGTCGAAGCCGGAGAACGTGCCGGTGCCGCCCTTGAAGAGCCCGATGTCGTCCTGGATGTTCTCGATCGGCCGCGCGTTGTCGCGCACGAGGGCGCCGAGGCGCGCGCCGAACAGGTCGGTCGGCGCGGCGGGGGTGGGGTCGATCAGCCGCTGCCCGGGAGTGCGGCGCACCTCGCGGCGCAGCGAGTCGGTGCCCGTCGACACGACGGTCCCGCCGCGGCGGGCGAAGGCGCGCAGCTCCCGCCCGACCCCGGTGGGCAGCCAGCGCGCGTCCCCCGCGATGAGCACGCCGCGGTAGCGCCGGAGGTCCGGCCCGGTCGAGGTGGTCAGGGCGACGTCGGTCGTCAGGTCGTACCGGTGGCGCCGGCCGTCCAGGTAGGCCAGGAGCGGGCCCTCGTTCTGCCCGAAGCCGACGGGCAGCCCGTTGCCCGAGTACACGCGCTCCAACCGGACGGGCAGCCCGCGGTCCAGCACGTCGGGCAGGCCGTCCCCGTCATCGTCGATCGGGTTGCGCCCCTGCCAGGTGATCGCGGGCAGGACGACGAGGACGCCCCGCGGTGAGCCCGGGCTGTCCCCGGCGACGATCTTGTCGGTGTCCGCCTGCACCGGGTAGGGCACGCGCTGCTGGGCTGAGTTGGCGCGGACGCTGAGCAGGAACAGGCGGGAGATCCCGGGCGGGGCGTGGAGGTTGAGGAACGGCCGCGAGCGGGTGCCGCGCCGCGCAGGGCGGCGCGGCCCCCCGACCCGCCGCAGCGACCAGTCGTACCGGTTCCCCCGCGCGTCCACCGCGACCTGACCGAGGGCGCCGCCCACGGTCGGCACGTTCGGGGGCAGGACCCCGAGTCGGCGCACCGTGATCCCGCCCCGCCCGGGGAACGGCGTGCCGAAGCTCGTCCGTGGCAGGTCGGTCCGCTCGTCCAGCGGGATCGACGTCCCGATGTTGCCGGCGATGTCCCGGGCCGAGATGACGACGACGTAGGTGCCGGGCGGGGCCGCGCGCCCGTCCGGGAGCTTGCCGTCCCAGCGCCAGATCCGCACGCCGTCGGGGATCTTCGACGGGCCGAACATGCGCTCGATCTTCCCCGGACCGGTGCGGTACACGGTGGCGGTCGCCCGCCGGGTCGGTCCGGAGAAGCGCACCCGGGCGGGTTGGCCGTCATCGGCGGGCAGCAGCTTGGGCACGGGGCGTGGCGTCTTCGGCTTGGGGCCGATGCTCGTCACGCGGACCTTCGGCGGCGTGGTGTCCAGGGCGAACGAGCCGGGGATGACCAGCGACCGGCCCTCCCGCCGCAGGGTGATGCGCATCCGGTAGCGCCCGTCGGGGGCGATCCGCTTGTCGTCGGTCCTCCCGTCCCACGAGAAGCGCGTCTGGCGGTAGGCGGGTAGGCGCCGCTCGTCCACGAGCTCGCGGACGACGTCGCCGCGCGCGTCGACGACGACGATGGTGACGTCGTCCTCGCGGCGCAGCTTGAAGTTGATGCGCTCGGCGTCCTTGCGCCCGTCGCCGTTGGGGGAGAACACGGGCATGGCCAGGTACTGCTGCACCGGCGACGGGTCGTGCTTGAGGCGCTGGGCGACGAAGAAGGCGGCGAACGTCGAGGCCACCAGCAGCGCGAAGACGGCCTTGGGCAGCGTCCTCATGCGCCCTCCAGCGTCCCGTTGGGCACGTCCCAAGACATAAAGCTCGCCAGGCCCCGCGGGTCGGCGGCGGAGCGGACGACCCGGATGACGCCGCGGTGGCAGACTATCAGCGCGGGCAGTGGACCGGCCCGGCGGACGGCGTCGAGCCCCGCGTGCACGCGGGCGCTCTGCTGCGCCAGCGACTCGCCGCCGGGGAAGCGGAAGTCCGGATCGGTCGCGTGGTACGCGGCGTAGCCGTCCGGGTCCTCGCGCTCCACGTCGGCGAACAGGCGATCGGTCCAGTCGCCGGTGTCGGTCTCCTTGAAGCGGTCGTCGGGATTCGGGGTGAGGCCAAGCGCGGCCCCGACGATGTCGGCGGTCTGGCGGGCCCGGCGCAGCGGCGAGCAGCGCAGGGCCGCGAACGACTGCTCTGCGGTTGCCGCCGTCCGCGCGAGCGTGTGCGCCTGCTGGACGCCCCGGTCGGTCAGGCCGATGTCGTTCTGGCCCTGGAAGCGGCGCTGGACGTTGTACGGGGTCTCGCCGTGACGGGCCAGGAAGAGCACGACCGCACGCGTCAAGGGCTACTGCGCGCCCGAGTCGGCTCCGAGGGTGACGATGACGTTCGCCGTGCCGCCCGCGACGACGGTGTTCGGGTCGGCGGGGACGACGCTCGCGGTGCTGACTCCGAGCTGGTCGGCGACGTCGAGGGCGGCTCGCTTGCTGCCCTCCTTGTAGGCCACGACGGTGTTGACAGAGGTCTGCGTCACCGCCTGCTTGACCTCGCCGATCTGGTAGCCGCTGCCCTCCAGCTTGTTCGCCGCGTCGCGGGCGGCGCCGTTGCGCTGGGTGCTGTTGAGCACCGAGACCATGAACTGGCCGCGGTCGACCTCGGCCGCCGCGGGCGGGGACGTGCTCGTCGACGACGGGGTGGTGATTGTCGACGCCGACGTCGAGGTGGCGGTCGTCGGGGTGGCGGTCGGAGACGACGAGTCGCCGCCACCGAAGACCTGGGTGATGAGGACGATCGCGATGACCACGAGCGCCAGGCCGCCGCCGACGACGGCGAGGATGGTCCGGGTCGAGGACTCCTCGTCTTCGTCGTCGGCCTCCAGGCGCCGCACCGACGGCGGTGGCACGGCGGGCCGCGACGGCGATGCGGGCTGGGGGCGGGGGCGCGCGGTTCCGGCCTTGGTGGCGGGAACGCCGGTCCCCACCGTCGGGATGGCCTGGGTCGCGTCGCGCGCCGGTGCCGCGGGCGACGTCCCGCCCGCAGCGGGGTCGGCGGTTCCCGGGGTGGCGGGCGGCGCGCCGGCGGGCGCGGGCGTCGCCGACGGTGGCGCTGTCCCCGGAGCAGCCGAACCCGGAGCAGCGGGCTCCGGCGTGGTCCCGGGGGCAGCCGGTGCCCCCGGCGTGACGGCGCTGCCTGCGACGGCGGGCGCCGGCGTCTGCGCCGGTCCACCGGCACCGGCGGGCACGACCTTGCTCGCCGGAGCCGCGGCCGACGCTGCGGCGGCGGCCGGCGTGGCGGGGGTGCTCGCGGGGGTCCGGACGACCGCGGTCTGCGGCGCGGCGCGGCGCTGGGCGTCGGCCTGCACGCGCTCCTGCATCTCGGCGGCGCGCTCGGGCGCCCGGCCCGCCCACTCGCGCAGGCGCTTGAGCTCCCGCGCCTGGGCAAAGTAGAGGACGGACAGCACCCCGAGCCCGAGGATGGCCGCGATACCGGCGTACGACCCCAGGTCTTTGAGCTTGTCCGTGGCCGAGAGGGCCAAGACGGAGAAGTCCAGCATGAACGCCACCAGTCTACGGGCAAGCGGGGGCGGAACCGCGCCTCACCCGTCGGCCTCGGCCGCCGCGGGGTGGGCGGGACGTGACCGGGCCGACAGCTGACCGACCGTCACCGCCAGCGTCGCGGCGTCGCCCTCCAGCACGAGCAGGCCGATCTCGTTGAACATCTCCTCCACCGCGTCGGGGTCCATCGGGGTGCGCTCGGCGCGCTGGATCTTGCCCACCGGGGTCTCCTGCACCCGCTCGAACGGGTTGAACAGCTCCTCGTCGAGCTTCTCACCGGGACGCGGGCCGATGATCTCGATGGCCACGTCCTCGTCGGGCACGAGCCCCGAGAGCTCGATCATGTCCCGTGCCAGCTGGACGATGGACACCGCCTCACCCATGTCGAGCACGAAGATGTCGCCGCCGCCGGTGCCCAGGTCACCCGAGCGCAGGATGAGCTGCACCGCCTCGGGGATGGTCATGAAGTACCGCTTCATGCGCGGGTCGGTCACGGTCACCGGCCCGCCCCGGGCGATCTGGCGCCGGAAGATAGGGACGACCGAGCCGCTGGACCCGAGCACATTGCCGAAGCGCACCGCGGAGTAGCGGGTGTCCGGCCAGGCACTGGAGGCGGCCTCGATCGCGTACTCGGCCAGGGCCTTGGACGCGCCCATGACGGTGGCCGGGGACACCGCCTTGTCGGTGGACACGAGCACGAAGCGCGCGACGCCCACCTCCCCGGCGACCTGGGCCATCAGGCGCGTGGCGATCGCGTTGTTGCGCACCGCCTCGACCGGGTTGAGCTCCATCAGGCCGACGTGCTTGTAGGCCGCAGCGTGAAAGACCACGGTCGGCCGGTGCTCGGCGAACACCTCCCGCATGCGCTCGCCCTCCTTGCAGTCGGCGAGCACCGTGGCCATCCCGTCCGGGTGCACGTGCCGGTCGTCCAGCAGCTCCCGCTGAATCGCGAAGAGGTTGTCCTCGGCGTGGTCAAGCAGGATCAGGCGCCGCGGTCGTACGCGCGCGATCTGCCGGCACAGCTCCGAGCCGATCGACCCGCCGGCCCCGGTGACCAGGACCGCCTCCCCCTCCAGGTAGCGCCCGAAGGCCTCCACGTCCATGAGGACGGGCTCGCGGCCGAGGATGTCCTCGACCTGCACCTCGCGGACCTGACGGACGAGGTTGCCCCCGGTCTGCAGCAGCTCGAAGACGGTGGGCAGCGTGCGAACGGGGATCCCGTTGTGCCGGCACGCCTTCACCACCCGGGCGCGCAGGGTGCCGGGGGCCGAGGGGACAGCGATCGTCACCTCGTCGGGCGCGAGCTCGTCCAGCACGTCGGCGAAGTCGTCCCCCGTCGTGCCCAGGACCTTGATCCCCTGGATGCGCTGGCCGAGCTTGATCGGGTCGTCGTCGACGAAGCCGAGCGGGGTCAGGCCGAGGCCGGGGTTGCGCAGGATCTCGCGCAGGACGAGCTGCCCGCCGTCCCCGGCGCCCACGATGAGCACGCCCTTCGCGTCCTTGTTGGCCCGGAACCCGGCGATCGGCCGCTCGTAGATGGCGTGGGCGGCCCACCGCGCGCCGCCGACGAGGATCAGCGTCAGCAGGAAGAAGGCGCTGAGCACGCCGGTGGGGATCGACACCGACACGTCGCCCACGCCGGAGGCCGAGGCCACCTGCACGGGTTTGAACAGGGCGACGAAGCCTGCCAGTGACAGCGTGGCCACCACGACGGCCTGCACGATCGACACGTAGTCGCTCTGCCGGGTGTAGCGCCACCAGCGCTGGTACAGGCGGAAGAAGGCGAAGACGACGAGGCTCATCGCCACCGTCCACCAGATCGTCGCCTTCAGCAGGTCGTCGTAGCGCTCGGGCAGGCCGCGGTCGAACCGCAGGCGGTAGGCCAGGTAGTAGGCGAGGGCGACGAGCACCCCGTCGATCGCCAGCTGCGGAATCGAGTGGCGGTGGAGCGGGACGACCGTGCGCTGACGCTGGCGCCGGCGCATCGGCAGAAGTCTACGTCCACGGGCCGGTCACGCCGACGGCCAGTCGGCTGCGGCCGCTCCCGGCGGCTCCGGGACCATGGCCGCCACCGCCCGGGCCAGTCGCAGCCGAGCCGGGTTGCGCTCGGACGGCCGGGCCTCGCCGACGGCCAGCGCCGCGCCGTAGAGGCCGCGCGCGAGGAAGGGCGCCAGCTCGGCGTCCAGACCGTCCTGGTGCAGGTCCCGCTGCAGGTCCGCGGTCAGGCGGTCGGGGAGGCGGGTCAGCGCGGCGGCGACCGCCGGGGCCACCGACGACCCCGCGTGATGCGCCGTCGCCGCCAGCAGGCGACGGCCGTGCGGACGGTCGGCGGCGTGATCCAGTAGGGCGAGCACGGCTGCCGTAGCCCGCTCGCGCGCGCTCCGGCCGTCCGACCGGGTCCGCGCGGCCTGCAGGCGGTCCAGGACCCGCTCGACCTCGCTCTCCACCGCGAGCAGGAAGAGCGCGTCCTTCGTGGTCCCGTGGACGTAGAGCGTCGGCTTGGCCACCCCCACCGCACGGGCCACCGCGGCGGCCGAAGTGCCGTGGATCCCGTCGGCGGCGAAGGCGTCGGCCAGGGCGGCGGGGTCGATCCGGGCACGCGGGCGGGGCACCGGAGCATTGTGTTCTCTGACCGGTCGGTTCAGCTTCGACCGCGCGGTGTCAGATGGCCGGTCCGGTTGGGACCGGGTGTCGAAGAGGGCCGGGGCGGCGCTTGGCAGGTTGGTCGCATGAGCACCACTCTGCAGCCCGGAACGGCCGGCTCGGGCCCGCCCACCACCCCCTCGGCGCGTCGCGGGAAGCACTGGATTGACCACTGGGAACCGGAGGATCCCGCCTTCTGGGAGGCCTCGGGCAAACAGGTCGCCCGGCGCAACCTGGCGTGGTCGATCTTCGCGGAGCACATCGGCTTCAACGTCTGGGTGCTGTGGACGATCGTCGTCATCAACCTCGCCAACGCGGGCATCACGATCTCGCTGTCGGAGGCGTTCTGGCTGACCGCGGTCCCCAACCTCATCGGCGCCGGGCTGCGGATCCCCTACACGTTCGCCGTCCCGCGCTTCGGCGGGCGGCTGTGGACGACGATCAGCGTCTCGCTGCTGCTCATCCCCTGCCTGCTGCTGGCGGTGCTCGTCCCCAGCGGGTGGCTGGCCGATCAGGGCCACTCCGCGCAGCTGTGGGTCCTGCTGGCCTGCGCGGCCACCGCGGGCCTGGGCGGCGGCAACTTCTCCTCGTCGATGGCGAACATCTCGTTCTTCTACCCCGAGGACAAGAAGGGCGTGGCCCTGGGCCTGAACGCCGCCGGCGGCAACCTCGGCGTCGCGGTCACCCAGCTCGTGGTGCCGCTCGTGCTCATCATCGGGGTGCCCGCCGCCGCGGTGAAGCTGCCGGTGCACGACGTCAACCTCGCCTACGCGGGCCTGCTGTGGATGCCGTTCCTCGTCCTCGCCGCCGCGGGCGCGTGGTGGAAGATGGACAGCCTCACCCAGGCCAAGGGCGACGGGCGCTCCTACAAGAAGGCGCTGGGCCACGGCCAGACGTGGATCATGTCGGCCCTGTACATCGGGACGTTCGGCTCGTTCATCGGCTACTCGTTCGCGCTGCCGCTGGTCATCAAGAACAC
>JBBSUL010000052.1:0-20843 GCA_038234375.1 Solirubrobacterales bacterium
CCGACCACCCCCCCGGGCCACCGCTGAGTGCCGGGGCGGCCCGGCCGGGGTGCGGCACACCCCCGCAGCTGGGCCCCGCTCGTCCCTCGCTGCGCCGGACGCCGCTTGCGGGGGTGTCCCGCCCCCCGGCTGAACTCGGTATCAGGTTCTAACTGCAAGCTCCAGGGTTGGGACCGTGGGCGTGGGAGAGGGCCCGGTGGAGTCTCGTTGCTGTATGGCGTCAGCCAGGCTCCATGCACCAGGCCACGCAGCGCCGCGGCGGGACGAGTGGAGGCTCGGTGCTGTCGGGCATCAGCGAGACTCCACGCGGCCGGACACGGGCGCGAACGGGACCGAGCCGGGCGATCCCCGGGTGGGCGGTGGCGCGCTCCGGCCGTTTGGGGGAGGATCGCAGTTGTGAGCAACGCCATCGACCAGACGCGCCTCGCGGTCCTCATCGATTCGGACAACACGACGGCGAAGCTCACGGGGAGGCTCCTGGCGGAGATCGCCACCTACGGAACCCCGACCGTCAAGCGGGCCTACGGCGACTGGACCACACAGCGCCTTGTCGGGTGGAAGTCCGAACTGCTGCTGCACGCGATCCAGCCGATCCAGCAGTTCGCCTACACCCAGGGCAAGCACGCGACGGACTCGGCGCTGATCATCGACGCCATGGACCTGCTCTACGCCGGGAACCTCGAAGGGTTCGTGATCGTCTCCAGTGACAGCGACTTCACCCGGCTGGCCACGAGGCTGCGTGAGTCCGGGATGACCGTGTTCGGGATGGGACGGCGCGACACGCCGGCGCCGTTCGTCGCGGCGTGCGACCGGTTCACCCATCTGGACCTGCTGGGTCCGGAGCCGCAAGCACTGGCCGGATCGACTCCGAGTACGCCGACGCCGGCACCGCCGAAGCTGAAACCGACCCTGTCCTCGGCGATCAGCAGCACCGCCAAGGACGACGGCTGGTCAAACCTCGGCGAGGTCGGCTCCTACCTGAGCAAGAGCCACGCGGCGTTCGATCCACGCGACTACGGTCACGCCAAGCTCGGCGAGCTCGTCCGCGCCGAGACCTACGTCGAGGTCAAGGAGGTCACCGGACCGACCGGGCTCAGCCAGCTGTGGGTGCGGCTGAAGACGCCCGCTCGGTGACACCTGACGCAGGCATACGGCGCATCAGCTGTCAGCGACGAGGCCCGTCGGTGGGCGTGCGGGATCGCCGCACCGGTCCCGGGACTGCCACCCTGTCCCCGTGACCGGCACGGAGCACGACAGCGAGCCCGAGCGGATTCTCGCCCGCGTGCGGGCGATCCCCGAGGGCTGGGTACGGACGTACGGGGACATCACCCCCGGGGCACCGCGGCAGGCGGGAGCGCTGCTGCGCGATGCCGGCGACCCCGGCGACCTGCCGGGGTGGCGGGTGGTGCGCGCGGACGGGACGCTGGCCGTCGGAGACCGCCAGCGTGAGCGCCTGGCCGCCGAGGGCGTCCCGTTCACGGCCGGCGGCCGAGTCGACCTGCGCGCCGCGCGCCTCCCGGAACCGCCAGACTGAACGTCGACCGTGTGGCACCAGCACGACATCACCCTCGCCGCGCGGCCGCGCGGTTTCCACCTCATCACCGGCGAGGTCCTCGACGCGCTGCCGCGGCTACGCGACCTCCGCGTCGGCCTGCTGCACCTGCTCCTGACCCACACCTCGGCCTCGCTGACGCTGAACGAGAACGCCTCCTCCGACGTCCGCCGCGACATGGAGCTCTGGGTCAACGTGGCGGTGCCCGAGGCCTTCGCCTGGACGCACACGCTTGAGGGCGCCGACGACATGCCCGCGCACGTCAAGGCGTCGCTCATGGGCGCCACGCTCACGCTGCCGCTGCGCGACGGCGCTCCCGTCCTCGGGACGTGGCAGGGCATCTACCTGTGCGAGCACCGCGACGACGGCGGACCGCGGCGGCTGACCGCGACCGTGTGGGGCGAATGACCGCGCAGGCTACCGGCGACGCGCCGCGCTCAGACGCCGCGCACGCCGGAACTCGAGCACGTCGGCGGGGACGATGCGCGAGCCCGCGTCGGTGACCGTGCCCACCGCGGCCAGCAGCTCGGGCTCGTGGACGTCGTGGCGCAGACCGGCCCGTGTCTGCTCGATCCACACCGCCCGGCGCCCGGGGCGTGAGGACACCACGCGCTCCAGGTCCCGGCCGCGGAACAGCAGGCCCACGCCGTCGTCGGCCGCCCAGCCGGCGGGCAGCTTCCGGTCGGCGACCGCCTGCTCGAACACCGGCAGCCGGGCCGGGTCGCTGTCGGCGTGCACGCTCAGTGAGCCGGGCAGCAGGCCCAGGCCCTTGGTCACCTCCGGCGCGCCCGAGGAGGTCGTCACCCCGCCGGCGAACCAGCACATCGCCCCGGCGCTGAGCCCCGCGAGGACGACGCCGGCCCCCCACGCCTCGCGGAGGATCGCGTCGATGGCGTGGACACGCCAGATGGCCAGCAGGTTGCGCATCGAGCCGCCGCCGACGTAGACGATGTCCTGGTCCAGGATGGTCTGGCGCAGGTCGGTGGGCCCGCGCTCGCCGAGGCGGAACAGCGACAGGACGGACGGCTCGCAGGGCCGGTCGGCGAACGTCGTGCGGAACTGGGCCTCCTGGCTGTCGGCGTCCCCGGAGGCCGTGGGCAGGAGCATGATGCGCGGGACGCGACGCGGGGCCAGGGAGAGGATGAACTCGTCCAGGGCCGGGTTCTCGGGCTCCATGGTGAACCCACCGCCTCCCATGGCGAAGATCGTCGGCGTCGGGGCATCCATGCGCCCAGGGTAGGGGCCCTGCGGTTCTGCCGCGTCCGCGCCCTCGCGGCGAGCCCGCGCCGGGGTTCCGGCCTCAGCGGCCGCGCCATACCGGCTCGCGCTTCTCTTTGAACGCCACGGCCCCTTCCCGTGCGTCCTCGGACATGAGCACGGACCCCGCGACCCGGCCCTGCTGGTCCCACATCTCGTCCGTGTCCCAGTCGAACTGGAGCTCGAGGATCCGCTTGGACGCCGCCACCGCCAGCGGGCCGTTGCGCGCGATCGACGCGGCGAGCTCCATCGCGACATCGACGGTCGTGCCCGGGGCGGCCAGGCGGTTGACGATGCCGAACGCGTGAAAGCGCTCAGCCGGCAGCGGGTCCCCGGTCAGCGCGAGCTCCATGACGACGTGGTAGGGCATCCGCTTGGGCAGGCGCAGCAGCGCGCCGCCGGCGGCGACGAGCGAGCGTTTGGCCTCCGGGATGCCGAGCATGGCCCCCTCGGCGGCCACGATCAGGTCGCAGGCCAGGGCAACCTCCAGGCCCCCGGCGACGGCGAAGCCCTCGATCGCGGCGATGAGCGGCTTGGCCGCCGCGCGCTGGGCGATCCCGGCGAAACCGCGATCCTCGACCCACGGCGACTCGCCTTTGGCGAACGCCCCGAGGTCCATACCCGCGCAGAAGAACCCACCCGCCCCGGTGAGGATGCCCACCGACAGGCCGTCGTCGCCGTCGAGCTCCTCCAGCCCGCGCGCCACCCCGGCGGCGGTGGCGGCGTTGACCGCGTTGCGCACATGCGGGCGGTTGAGGGTGATGATCAGCACGCCGTCGCGGCGCTCGGTGAGGACGGCCGGGGCATCGGTGTCGGTCATGAAGCGGACTGTATCCGCGTGGGCTCAGGTCGCGAAGAGCGTGAGGTCCGGCTCGCGCTCACCGCGGAGCACGGCGAGGTCGACCTCGACGCAGCGCAGCCCGCGGGACTCGGCCAGCGTCCGCGCCTGGGGCTTGATCTGCTGGGCGGCGAGCACCCCCGAGCACTCACCCATCGCCGGGTCCCGGCGGATGAAGCCGAGGTAGCGGGTCAGCTGCTCCACTGCGTCGATCGTCGCCACACGTTTGATCTCCACCGCGATCCAGCCGTCGGCATCGTCGCGGCACATGAGGTCGACCGGCCCGATGTCCGTCGGCCACTCGCGTCGCACGAGACGGAAGCCCTCCCCGCACCAGTGGGGCTGGTCGGCCAGCAACTCCTGCAGGTGCTTCTCGACACCGTCCTTCTCCAGCTCGGCCGCCTCCCCCATGTCGTGGGTGACGTCGGAGACGACCTCGCTGATGTGGATGTCCAGCCGGTCCTCGGTCTTGCCGGCGAACTTGCGCACGACGATGCGCTCCAGCGGCTCGCCCTCGAGCTCGACGACGGTCGGCGGGGTCATCCAGTTCTGCGGCTTATAGCCACCGGTGTCGGCGTGCACGAGCACCGAGCCGTCGCTCTTGAGCATGAGCAGGCGCAGCGCCTCGGGCAGCAGGGCGGTCAGGCGGCCGGTGTACCGGACTTCGCAGCGGGCAACGATGAGGCGCACGGTCCGGCGGACAGTAGCGTCGCGCCCGGATCCCCATGCTCGCCTGTGCGCTCTCACCGGGAATCCGCTGCGTCAGTCGTGCCGCGGAACGGTCGTCGTGCGCGCGGTCGGGTCGTGATCGTGGCGACTGCTCGCCCCGCCGGGTCCGGTCGTCACGAGGGCGGCTCAGGCCGCCGGCAGCGCGCGCGGGACGGCGTCGCGCAGCGCCCGGAGCAGGTCGGCGACCTCGGAGTCGTGGGGCGCGAGCTCGACCGCCCGGCCGGCGACGCGGATCGCGTCGGACACCCGGTCGGTCCGCGCCAGCGCGTGCGCGTGACGCGACCAGGCGACGGGGTCATCGCCCCCGAGGAACACGGCCTGCTCGGTGGCGGTGACCTCGCCGCCGATGTCCCCCGCCAGCTGATGGGCCAGCGCGAGGTCCAGCAGCGCGTCGACGGACGGACCCAGGCGGCGGGCCTGCTCCAGTGCGGCCAGGGCGGCCTCCCGCTGCATGAGGAGCAGACGCAGCCGCCCCACCCGGGCGTACGCCGAGGGGTCGGGGGCGCCGCGGGCCGCCGCTCGGTCGGCGGCCTCGGCGGCCAGGTCGTGGGCGCGCATGTCCTCGTAGATCCGGCTGGCGTACCGGTGCGGGGCGGGGCGGCCCCCGTCGACGCGGGCCCAGTCGCGGACGGCGCGGCCGGCGGCGGGCAGGTTGCCGCCCTGCCAGAAGGCCAGGGTCATCAGGCGCAGGACGGGGACGTTGTCCGGGTCGGCGTCGCGGGCGTAGATGAGCCGCTGGGCGGCGAGCTCGTACTTGGCCTCGGCCATGGCGTGCTGGGCGGCGGTGAGGAAACGCTGGACGCGCTCGGCGCCCGGGTCAGGCCTGGAGAAGTCCACGAACTGCAGGCTGCCGGCGGGGACGGTGCGCACCCCGATCTGGAACTTCACCCGCGCCCACTGCTGCACGTCGTCCTCCTCGCCGGTGAAGTAGATGCCGGTGACGCTGCCCACGCCCCACTCCGGATAGGACAGGCAACGGCAGTAGCGGTGGACGACGGAGTGCTCGGGGACCTGGTGGCCGAACGGATCGTTCTCACGGCGGTCGGCGGCGTGGGCGCGCTCGCGCTCCTGGGCCTCGTAGTTGCGCCTGCCGGCCTCCTCACGCGCGCGGCGCGCGGCGGCGGCGGAGACCTTGACCGCGTTCCGCGAGACGCGGCCGCCCCGCGAGTCCTCGGCCATCCGCTCCAGCGTGTCCGCGGCCTCGTTGATCGCCTTCAGGTGGCGCTCGTGCTCGTACTGGCGGCCGGGTGGCGCGAGGTCGGGGTGCCAGACCTTGGCCAGCCGGCGGCGCGCGAGCTGAACCGCACGCTGGTCGAACGGAGGGTCGATCTCCAGCAGCAGGACGGCCTGCTCGATGTCGAGGATCTGCGCCACGGGGTCGTCAGGGTACCGCGCCGATCCGGGTGACCGCGGGGGGTATCCTCAGGCGTTCATGTCAAGCCAGTACGTCTACACCATGCACAAGCTCTCCAAGCGTGTGCCGCCCGACAGGCTCCTGTTCAACGACATCACCCTGTCGTTCTTCCCGGGCGCCAAGATCGGGGTGCTCGGCTACAACGGCGCGGGCAAGTCGTCGTTGCTGAAGATCATGGCGGGGGTCGACGAGGACTACCGCGGGGAGGCCGAGCTGGCGCCCAACGCCAAGGTCGGCATGCTCGAGCAGGAGCCGCACCTGGACGACGCCAAAACCGTCAAGGAGAACGTCGAGGACGGCGTGCGCGCGACCAAAGAGCTGCTGGAGCGCTTCAACGAGCTGGCCGCCAACTACTCCGAAGACACCGCCGACGAGTTCGCGCGCCTCCAGGCCAAGATCGACGCCGCCGACGCCTGGTCGCTGGACACCCAGCTGGAGTACGCGATGGACGCGCTGCGCTGCCCGCCCGCCGACGCGCCGGTCACCGATCTGTCAGGAGGCGAGAAGCGCCGCGTGGCGCTGTGCCGCCTGCTGCTCAGCCAGCCCGACCTGCTGCTGCTGGACGAGCCGACCAACCACCTGGACGCCGACTCGGTCGCATGGCTGGAACAGCACCTGGCCGACTACAAGGGCGCCGTCGTCGCGGTCACCCATGATCGCTACTTCCTGGACAACGTCGCCGGCTGGATCCTCGAGCTCGACCGCGGCAAGGGCATCCCCTACGAGGGCAACTACACGCAGTGGCTGGAGGCCAAGCAGAAGCGCCTGATCCAGGAAGACCGCCAGGACAAGTCACGGCAGCGGCAGATCGCCGCCGAGCTTGAGTGGGTGCGCACGAACCCCAAGGGGCGGCGCACGAAGTCCAAGGCCCGCCTGGCCCGCTACGACGAGCTCGTCGCCGAGGAGCAGAACCAGCAGCTGGACGAGATCACCATCCACATCCCGCCGGGCCCGCGCCTGGGCGGCACGGTGATCGAGGCCAAGGGCCTGACCAAGGGCTTCGACGACCGGATGCTCATCGAGGACCTCTCCTTCACCCTGCCCCCCGCGGGCATCGTCGGCGTCATCGGCCCCAACGGCGCCGGCAAGACGACGCTGTTCAAGATGATCACTGGCGAGGAACAGCCCAGCGGCGGCACGCTGAGGGTCGGAGACACGGTCCAGCTCGCCTACGTGGACCAGTCGCGCGACTCCCTGGACCCGAACAAGACGGTGTGGGAGGAGATCTCCGAGGGCCACGACCACATCGCCGTGGGCAAGCAGGAGATCAACTCGCGCCAGTACGTCGCGGGCTTCAACTTCAAGAAGTCCGACCAGCAGAAGAAGGTCGGCAAGCTCTCCGGCGGCGAGCGCAACCGCGTGCAGCTGGCCAAGCTCCTGCGCCGCGGCGGCAACCTGCTGCTGCTCGACGAGCCGACCAACGACCTGGACGTCGAGACGCTCAGCGCGCTGGAGTCCGCGCTGCTGGCCTTCTCCGGGTGCGCGGTGGTCATCTCGCACGATCGCTTCTTCCTGGACCGCATCGCCACCCACGTGCTCGCCTTCGAGGGGGACTCGCAGGTGACGTGGTTCGAGGGCAACTTCGAGGCCTACGAGGATCAGCGCCGCGCGCGCCTGGGCGCCGAGGCCGACCGCCCGCACCGCCTGACCTACAAGAAGCTCACACGCGGGTAGCACGCGATGACCACGACGGCAGCCAGCGAGGACGAGATGGTCCGCGTGCTGCCGTCGCCCGCCCTGCGCGAGCACGTCCTCTGGTACACGGGCTTCCGCGAGCGCACATCCGAGCCGATCCGCCGCCGCGAGCTGCCCTTCGGCGGGGTGGCGGTCATCCTTGCGCTGGACCACACGTGGTGGATCGGCGACGAGGCCGACGGCCGCCTGACGGAGTTCCGCTCGTTCGCGGGCGGGCTCATCGACGCGCCCGTGCTCTCCGAGCACTCAGGACGCGCCTTCACGCTGCAGTTCAACCTGCGCCCGCTGGGCGCGCGGGCGCTGTTCGGCGTCCCCGGACGCGAGCTGACCGGTCGGGTCGTCGCGCTGGAGGACCTGCTCGGGCCTGAGGAGGGCCGACTCGTGGAGCGCCTGGCCCTGGCTCCCGACTGGCCGTCGCGCTTCGCCGTGCTCGACGCCTTCCTGACCCGGCGCATTCTCGCGGCGCCTGCGGTCTCCGCCGACGTGCAGTGGGCGTGGCGCCGCCTGGTGTCCAGTGCCGGCCGCGTCCGGATCGACGCGCTGACTCAGGAGCTGGGGTGCAGCCGCCGCCACCTGGCCGCGCGCTTCGGCGAGGACGTCGGGATGACGCCGAAGGCCTTCGCCCGCCTGCTGCGCTTCGAGCACGCGGTCACCGCGCTGCAAAGCACCGACGAGGGCCTCGGACGGGTGGCCGCCGACTGCGGCTTCTCCGACCAGGCGCACTTCACGCGCGAGCTGCGCGCCTTCGCCGGCGTCCCCCCGAGCGTGCTGCTGGCCCAGCGCTCCGGCGCGGGCTTCGTCCTCTGAATCGCCCGCCCGACGGTGCGGCCGGTCACATTCGTGCAAGACGCCGGCGCCGGCGCGGCGTAGCGTTGCGGTCATGACCACGACCACCATCACCACCGCCATCGCCGTCCCCGCGCTGCGCATCTCCTCGCGGAACACCATCGATTTCTACGTCTCTGCCTTCGGCGCGCGCGTGGACTTCGTCACCCCCGAGTCCGGCGACAGCATCCACCACGCCCAGCTGAGCATCGGGGGCGCGATGTTCATGTGCGGCACCGGCCAGGAGGACGGCGTCCACCAGGATCCCGGGAAGGGCTCGATCTACTGGATCGTCGACCGACCGGAGGACGTCGACGCCCTCTACGCGCAGGCCATCGCCGCGGGCGCGAGCGACGAGCGCGAGCCCTATGACGCCGACTACGGCGGGCGGCACTTCACCGTCCGGGACCCCGACGGCAACAGCTTCTCCTTCGGCACCTACCGCGGCGAAGCCACGGGCTGATCTGGCGGGCGTCAGGCCGGTCCCGCGATGGCGCGCTCGAGGACCGACGTGACGATGTCGACCGAGAGGACCTCGTCGGCGATCAGCAGCTGCAGGCGGGCGGCGGCATCGGCTGCTCGGGGTCCGGGCGGCCGCTTGCTGACCGGTCACCCGGATCGCCGCGACCTTCGCTGGCACGCGCACACATCAGCACCGCACGTTCGACGATCGCAGGCCGGCAAAGGTGCGCCGCCGCGCCAGGGGCACCGCTCTGACGGGTCAGCGCCGCACGTTTGCCGGCGCTAGGCCCGCAAAGGTGCGCCACCGCGCACCGGGCACCCATATTCAGAGGATCGACCCGGCCGGTGGCGGCAGGGCGCGTTCATCGCGTCCAACCCGCATCGTGCCCGCCCGGGGGTGGGCAGGACCGACGTTCGGCGGATCGCAGGCGGCCACGGTCTCCCGGTGGGCCACGCCCGGTGAGCGTGGCGTGGTCGTTGCCGTCAGCCTGAACGACAATCCGTATGAGGACGCGCCCCGGTCAGCCCTGCGCCAGGCGGGCGGCCAGCTCGCCGGGCCGCACATCGACCATGACCTCGCGGATCCGTCCCTCCACCGGGCCGCGGACGAGCACCCCCAGCATTCGACCCGGGTCGCCCTCCAGGCGGTAGGTCACGTGGGTGCGCCCGTCGCCCAGGTCGCGCAGCTCCCACGCGCCGACGAGCGAGCTCAGGTCGCCCTTGACCTGTTCCCAGCGGACCGCGGCGCCCGGTTCGTAGGAGAAGCGCACCCGGGTGCGGATGACGCGGACCTTCGCGTCGCTGGAGGTCTCGCAGTTCAGGGGCCGGCCCTGCGCGTCGCGGTCCAGGACCTTCATCTCCTGGAGCCCGGACTGCCACTCCGGCGCGATCGCCACGTCCTCCAGCAACGCGTAGACCTCGCCGATCGGCACGTCGACCTCGGTGCTCGCCACTCCGCCAAGCTTGCCCATGGACGAACCCTAGTCGCCGCGCACGTCGCGTCGCTCGATCACCAGGAAGGCCGCCAGCGTGAAGAGCACCACCCAGGCGATGAACACGAGCGCCCCGACGCCCTGAGCGACGCCGTTGTTGCCGCCGGCCGTCAGCATCTCCCCGGCGCTGCCGGTGACGCCGTACTTCTGGATGACGGTCCACAGGCTGGACAGCAGCGGCTCGACGACGAGCAGGAACACGAGCACCCCGGCCACCACTGCGGCCTGGTTGCGCAGCAGGGTGCCGAGCGCGACGCCGAGCGCGGCGTACAGCCCGGTGACGCCGAGCGTGCCGAGCATCTGCAGGACGACGTTCCCGAACGACGGCCACGAGGCGTCGGCGAACAGGGCCACGCAGATCAGGCCGACCACGATGTTCAGCGCCCCGGCGGCCAGGCCGGCGAGCGTGTGGACCAGGGACTTGGCCAGCACGACGTGCCAGCGCACGGGGGTGGCCAGGAAGGTGCCGACCTGGGTGCCGTGCCGTGACTCACCGCCCATGTTCACCGCGCCGAGGATGAGCATCACGAGCGCGGCGATCAGCCCGGCGCTCGTCAGCGTGTCCAGCACATCCTGGGCGGTGTTGACGTTGTCGCCGGTCAGCAACGTCAGCAAGGTCAGCAGCAGCGAGAGGCCGGCGCTCGTGAGCAGGAAGATCGTCGTCGTGCGCTTGGTGGTGATGAGCTTAAGCAGCTCGGCGTGCAGCAGGGGGCGCGTCATGACTGGCCCCCGTCGACGAGGTCGAAGAACGCCTGCTCCAGGTTGGCGACGATGGGATACAGCTCGGTGACCAGGATGCGCTCGTCCAGGGCGAGCTGGGCGATGGCCGGCGCCGTGGCGCCCGACACGCGCATCCCGTCGGCCTCCTGGCGCAGGACCTCGTGGCCGGCGCGCTCCAGCGCGGCCTGCAGCCGGTCGGCCTCCGCGCAGCGCAGCCACAGCCCGGCCTGGGACTTGGAGACCATCTCGGCGACGGGGCCCTGGGCGACCGTCCGGCCCTTGTCGATGACGACCATGTCGGTGGCGACCTGCTGCAGCTCGGTGAGCTGGTGGCTGGAGACGAGGATCGCCCGGCCCTCCGCGGCGCGCTCGACCATGAACGACCGCAGCCAGCGGATGCCCTGCGGGTCCAGCCCGTTCAGCGGCTCGTCGAGCACGAGCACGGGGGGGTCCCCGAGCATCGCCCCGGCCAGGGCCAGGCGCTGGCGCATGCCCAGCGAGTAGTCGGCGCTGCGGCGGTGGGCGTCGTCGCCGAGTCCGACGAGCTTCAGCAGCTCGTCCACGCGCCGGTCGTCGAACTCGTGGGTCGCCGCCAGCACCCGCAGCTCGTCGCGCCCGCTGCGTCCGGGGTGGCCCTTGGCGATCTCCAGCACCGCCCCGACGGCCCGCAGCGGGCTGGACAGGTCGCGGTAGATCTGCCCGCCGAACCGCGCGGTGCCGCCGCTGGGCGCGGCCAGGCCGAGCACCATCAGCAGCGAGGTCGTCTTGCCCGCGCCGTTGGGGCCGACAAAGCCGGTCACGCGGCCCGGGTGCACCTCGAAGCTCAGGTCGTCGACGACGGTGCGCCCGCCGTAGCGCTTGGTCAGGCCCTCGACCACAAGGGAGGCGTCGCTCATGTCCGGGACGCTACCGCTCCCGTGCTCGGGGCCGCCGTCTCGCGCCCCGCCGGTCAGCCCGCGGACCGAGCTGCCTCAACGCCGCCGCGGGCGCTGCCGGCCAGCAGGACGTCGGCGACGGCCTGCGGGTCGTCGTACATGGGCACGTGGCCGCAGCCCCGCAGGACCACCTCGCGCGCCGGGAAGGGCACCCGCGACGGACGGGCGATGAGGCGGTCGTGCTCACACCAGGCCAGGGTCACCGGCACGTCGATGTCCTCCGCGCCGGTCAGGCGGTGGGCGCGCATGTTGTTGCTGGCGTCGACGAAGCCCGGAGCCCGGGCGTAGGCTCGCGCGATGCGCAGCGCCGCCTCGTAGGGGACGCGCTCGGGGTGGCCGACCGATCCGGCCAGCGCCATCCGCCGGCCCGCCGCGCCCCGCAGTAGGACGGGCAGCGCGGGCATCAGGCCCTTGGAGATCGTGCGCATGATGTACGGCTTGGGCACCAGGCGCCCGGACCACAGGCCGGCGGCGGCGATCCCGGTGACGCTGAGCGCGTGACCGCTCTTGGCCAGCTCGAGCGCGACCCAGCCGCCGAGCGAGTTGCCGGCGACGTGGAAGCGCTCCAGGCCCAGGTCGCCGAGCTGCTGCGCGATCAGTGCGGCGAGCGCCCAGGGGGTGGCCGGCTCGTCGCCGGGCACGACCGGGGAGTCCCCGAAGCCGGGCAGGTCGACCCGGATGACGTCGCGCTGCGCGGTCAGCGCGTCAAGCGTCGGCTCCCAGATGTGGCGCTCGCCGCCGAGGCCGTGGATGAGCAGCAGGGGCGGCCCGGAGCCGTCGCGGTCGTAGGCGACGCCCATGGTCAGGCGGCGATGGCGCCGGCCTGGATCATCGCGGCGGGGCGCACGGAGCCGTTCGAGAGCGACGCGCGACCGGGCAGCTCCCACACGGGCTCGGCGCGGTACTTCGGCTTGGCCAGCATGATCTGCACGTCCTGGATGCGGCGCTCGGCGAAACCGGCCTCGCAGTAGGCCAGATACAGCACCCACAGCCGGCGGAAGCGCTCGTCGTAGCCGCGGGCCTCCAGCGCAGCGGTCGCGGTCGCGAAGGCCTGACGCCAGTGCTTGAGGGTGGTGACATAGTGCTCGGAGATGTCCTCCAGCTGCACCATGCGCATGTCGCTCTCGCGGCGCACGTTGCGGGAGATGATCTCCACCGAGGGCAGACAGCCGCCGGGGAAGATGAGCTGGTTGATGAACGACTTGACCGCCTTCTCCACGTCGTAGGCGCGGTCGTCGATGGTGATGGCCTGCAGCAGCATCACGCCGTCCTCGGCGAGCTTCTCGCCGCACACCCGGAAGAACGTCGGGAAGTCGCGCCAGCCCACCGCCTCGATCATCTCGATCGACACCAGCTTGTCGAAGACGCCGGGGACGGTGCGGTAGTCCTGCAGGAGGATCGTGACCTGGTCTTCCAGGCCGGCCTCGCGCACGCGCTGCTGGGCCAGGGCGTGCTGCTCGGTGGAGATCGTCGCGGTGGTGACGTGCGCGCCGTACTTGCCGGCGGCGTGGACGGCCAGCGCCCCCCAGCCGGTCCCGATCTCCAGGACGCGGTCGCCGGGCTTGAGGTCGAGCTTCTGGCAGATGCGGTCCAGCTTGGCCACCTGCGCGTCGTACAGCGGCGTGTCGGGCGTGTCGAAGACCCCGCACGAGTACATCATCGTGTCGTCCAGGAACAGCTCGTACAGCTCGTTGCCCAGGTCGTAGTGGGCGGCGATCTGCTGCCGCGAGCGCTCGATGGTGTTGCGGCGGGCGAGGCTGACGGCGTTCTGCAGCGGTGCGAGGACCGGGCGGAACGTGCGCCGCAGCTCGTCGAAGCGGTGGACGTTGCGCGCGGCGATGCGGATGAGGGCCACCATGTCGTCGGCGTCCCACACCCCGTCCATGTACGACTGGCCGAGGCCGAGGCTGCCCTTGAGGATCGCGCGGTGGAAGGCCGGGTCGTTGACGGTGATGTGCGCGCGCAGGGGGTCGGCGCCGCTGGGGGCCCCGAAGGTGCGCGACGCGCCATGCTCGTGCAGGACGAGCTCGCCGTCCTGGGTGCGCGAGAGCAGCTGGTTGAGCAGGAAGCGTGCGTGCTTGTCGGTCATGGCCTGGGCTTTCGGCGGGTCAGGAACGGGGGCTTGGTGCCCTCCGGATGGGCGAAGTAGCGGGCGCCCCTGAGCTTGAGCAGGGCGGCGTGGGCGTAGATGAAGACCCCGACGCGCAGCGCGGCGAACGGGAAACGGGCCAGCAGGCGCGCGAGACTGAACGTGGTCAGCTCCTCGCGACGGAGGCTGAGCGTGGCGTCGAAGGCGTGGCGGCCGGCGTCGGGGGCGCCGTCGGCCACGTCGGAGTCGATGTGCACGCTGAGCGTGTCTGAGGGGACGGTCAGCGCCCAGGCGTAGCGGTGCTCCATGGCCATCATCGGCGAGACGTGGAAGACCTTGTCGAAGGACTGGCGCAGGATGGTGGCGTCAGGGTCCTCGCGGGCGTCCAGCACGTAGCTGTGGCGCTCGCCCCACGGCGTGTTCGTCACCTCGGCCACGACGAACTGGACCGTGGTGCCGTCGTCGGCGAAGCAGTAGTAGAAGCTCACGGGGTTGAACGCGCGCCCGAACGTGCGCGGGGTGGTCAGCAGCCGGACCGGGCCGTCGTGCACGGCGCCGGTCTGGCGGGCGACCTCCTCGGCGACGGCCTGCTTGAGCGGCACGGCGGGGTCGCCGAGGTAGTCCGCGCGGCGAAAGGCGCCCGGAGCGCGGCGGACTGCCGACCACAGCGGCCGGTGCTCCAGGACTCCGGGCAGCTCGTCGAGGTCGAGGTAGACCATCCCCACCGGGTAGGTGAAGGTGTGCGCGGGCTCGACGTGGCGGCGGTGGCGGACGCTGCCGCGGTAGATCGCCGACTGGACCCGCGGCCGGCCCGGTGCCTGCCGCTTGCGTTCGCGCTCGGGCGCGGCCGTCGTCATGCGACCGGCGCCTTGGCCCGGGCGTGGCGCGTGCGGTGCTCGAGGGCGTTCAGCGCGCTGACCACGCCGTCCTCGTGGAAGCCCCAGCGCCAGTAGGCGCCCGCGTAGTGGATGCGATCCACGCCGGAGATCTCGCCGTGGCGGGCCTGGGCGGCGACGCCGGCGTGCGTGTACGTCGGGTGGGTGTAGTCGATGACCTCGATGATCTTGTCGGGGTCGATGCGCTCGGTCAGGTTCAGCGTCACGCAGAAGTCCTCGGGGGCGGGCAGCGACTGCAGGTGGTTCATCCCGTAGGTGATCGTCGTCAGCGGCTTGGGCTCGGCCAGCAGGTGGAAGTTCCACGCCTGCCAGGCCGCGCGGCGCCGGGGCATGAGGCTCCGGTCGGTGTGCAGGACCGCCTCGTTGTGCTGGAACGGGAAGGCGCCGAGCAGCTCGTCCTCGAGGTCGGTGGGGTTGGTGAGCATCGCGCGGGCCTGGTCGGCGTGGCAGGCGAGCACGACCTCGTCGAAGCGCAGCGCCTCGCTGCCCCGCGGGGTGACGGCGACGTGGTCGGGGTGGCGGGTGACGGCCTCGATCGGGCTGGAGGTGTGGACGCGGTCGGCGAACGGCCGGGTGATGGCCTCCACGTAGCGCGCAGAGCCGCCGACGACGGTCTGCCACTGCGGACGGTCCTTGAAGCCGAGCATCCCGTGGTTTGCGAAGAACTCGGCGAGGAAGCGCACCGGGAAGGCCCACATGTCCTTCGGGTCCGCCGACCACACGGCGCTGGCCTGCGGGAGGATCAGGCGGTGCACGAACCAGTCGCCGTAGCCGCCGGCGTCCAGGTACGCGCCCAGCGAGGGGCCGTCGGCGCCGGAGTCCAGGAGCGCGCGCAGCTCGCGGTTGAAGCGGACGAGGTCGGCGATCATGCGGTGGAACTGCGGGCGCACGAGGTTGGCGCGCTGGGCGAACAGGCCGCTCGGGGTGCCCGCGTACTCGAAGTCGTGGTCGTCGGCCGACACGCTGAAGCCCATGTGCGTGGGCTGGACCGGGACGCCCAGCTCGTGCAGAAGGGTCGTGAAGTTCGGGTAGTTGCGGTCGTTGAGGACGATGAAGCCGGTGTCGATGGACCAGTCGCCGCTGCGCGTGGACACGTCAACGGTGTTCGTGTGGCCGCCCGCGTGGTCGCCCGCCTCGAAGACGGTGATCTCGTGGTCGTGATGGAGCCGGTGGGCCGCGGTGAGGCCCGCGATCCCGGCCCCGACGATGGCGATGTTCATGGCTGGGGCACCTCCTGGGGAGGGTCGGTCTGGCGTGGCGGGCTACTGCGGTATTCGGAAATTGACCGCCCGCGGATCAGCCGCGCGGGCGCAGGTGACCCGGAGTCCTATGGTGGACGACACGATGCCGACCGTTCAGATCGCCGAGTTCACCGACCCCGGATGCCCGTGGGCATTCAGTGCCGAGCCCGCCCGCCGACGCCTGGACTGGGTGTACGGCGAGCAGCTGTCGTGGACGCCGGTCATGGTCGGCCTGGCCAAGACCGGCGCCTCCTACGAGGAGAAGGGCTTCACCACCGACAAGCTCGTCGGGGCGCTGGCGTCGATCGCCGCCGACCACGGCATGCCGATCGACACCGCCGAGCGCCCGCGCATGTCGGGGACCGTGGACGCCTGCCGTGCGGTCGTCGCCGCCCGCTTGCACGCCCCGGACGCCGTGCCCGCGCTCCTGCGCGCGCTGCGCGTGCGGTACTTCGCCGGGGCACTGCTCGACGACCCCGAGCTCATCGCCGCCGCCGCGGGGGACGCGGGGCTGGACGGGTCGCAGCTGGCGGGGTGGAGCGCCGGCGAGGACGTCGAGGCCGCCCTCAGCGACGACCTGGACCGCTCCCGCCACCCGCACCCCGCGGGCCTGGCTCAGGACGCCCGCCTGGCCGACTGGAAGGGCGGGCGCCGCTACACGTGCCCGTCACTGGAGATGACCGTCGACGGCGACGCGGACTCGATGGTCGTCGCCGCGGGCTTCCAGCCGCTGATGGCCTACGAGACGCTGCTGGCCAACCTCGCCCCCGACCTGGACCGGCGCGACACCCCCGAGGACGTCGCCGAGGTCCTGGCGTGGGCCGGCGAGCCGCTGGCCTCCAAGGAGGTCGCCGAGGTCTGCGAGCTCGGTCTCCCCGAGGCCCGCGAGCGCCTGGCCCGCGTGGCCACCGAGTGGCCGGTCGGTGCCGACGGGTACTGGTCGGTGGTGTAGGCGGCGCTCAGGCGCCTGCCGACCAGGCGCTCAGCACGGCCTCCAGCTGGCCCATTCCGTCGATGACCACGTCGGCGCCCGCCAGATCCTCGCGGGTGTCCGGGCCCGTCGTGACGCCGACGCAGCGCACCCCGTCCGCCCGCGCGCACGCCACGTCCAGCGGGGTGTCTCCGATGACCACCGCCTGTCCGCGTGGCACAGCGACGCCATCGCGGCCGGCCCGGCGGCGCGCCACGGCGGGCAACTCGGAGCGATCCTCGTGGTCCGATCCGAACCCGCCGGGCCCGTCGGCGAACCACTCGCCCAATCCGGCGCGGCGCAGCTTCAGCCGGGCGATCGGCTCCAGGTTGCCGGTGACCAGCGCGACCTGATGCCCGACGGCCGCCACGGCGCTCAGCGCCGCCGGCACCCCCGGCGCCACGCACGCGCTCAGGTCGTCCGGGCACAGGCGCGCGTAGGCGGCGCAGGCCGCGTCGCTGCGGGCGTGCACGCCGTCGTCGATGGCCCGGGCGTCGACCTCGGCCAGCGTCAGCAGCGACCGCATGATCGCCAGGTCCGTGCGCCCCGCCGTCGCCACGTAGGCGTCCGGCACCTCGACGCGATGGACCTCGCGCACCGCCGTGTGCAGCGCCTCGCGGTGCGCGTCCGCCGCCCCCACCAGCAGCGTCCCGTCGATGTCGAACAGCAGCAGCACAGCGCTACCGCGCGAACGAGGCGCCGTCGTCCAGCGCGGTGAGCATCGCGGCGATCAGGCGCGCGGCGTCGAGCACGTCCTGGATCTGGACGATCTCCACCGGCGAGTGCATGTACCGCAGCGGCAGCCCGACGACCGTCGTCGGGATCCCGCCGCGCATGTGGTGCATGGCGTCCGCGTCGGTGCCGGTCCGCCCGCCGTTGGCCGACACCGTGAAGGCGATCTCGGCGGCCTCCCCGGCGTCGTGCAGCAGCTCGAACAGGCGCGGGTTCAGCGTCGCGCCCCGCTCGAGCACCGGTCCTGAGCCCAGCGGGTGCTCGCCGAGCTTCTTCACCTCGATTCCCGGCGTGTCGGTGGCGAACGTGACGTCGACGGCGATCGCCGCGTCGGGCTTGAGGCGGTAGGAGCTCGCGGCCGCGCCGAACACCCCGATCTCCTCCTGCACCGCGGCCACCGCGATGACGTCGCCCGCCGCGCCGCCGGCCTCGGCGACCAGCCGCGCGACCTCGTAGGCCACGAACGCGCCCAGGCGGTTGTCCATGGCGCGCGAGGCGGCGCGGCCCTGCAGCAGCTCGACGGGCTCCGCGTCGATGACCGCGACGTCGCCGATGCGCACCAGGGCCTTGGCCTCTTCGCCGTCGGCCGCCCCGATGTCGATGTGCATGTCCTTCAGCTCGGTGACCTTCTTGCGCTCGTCGGGTTCGATCAGGTGGATCGGCTTCTTGCCGACCACGCCCGGCACGATGCCGTCGCGGGTGTGGACGGCGACGCGCTGACCGACGAGGATCTGGGGGTCCCAGCCACCGACGCTCGCGAAGAACAGGAAGCCCTTCTCGTCGACGTGCGTGACGATCAGACCGATCTCGTCGATGTGCCCGACGATCGTCACGGTGGGCCCCGCCCCGGTGCCCTTGACCGTCGCCGTCGAGTTGCCCATGTGGTCGACCTCCACCGCGGCGAAGGCGGCCGCCGCCTCGCGCCAGATCTGCGCCGGGGCGGTCTCGTAGCCCGAGGGCCCGTGGGCGCGCAGGAGGTCGTGCAGGACGGGAGGGATCGTCATAGGCCGCGGAGGCTAGCGACGGCGCGCACCACGGGGACGGCGAGGCCGTTCTCGGCCTGTCACACCCGGCGCGCGACCCGCGGGTCAGGCTCTGACCGAGCAGAGCACGAAGACGAGATGCTCGGCACGGTCGGCCGGGAAGGCCGTGGATGCGTAGCACCCATGGGTGCCACATCGTTGACCGGACGCGCCTGGCACGCGTCGCACGCGGCGACCGCCGAAGACGTCGGTCAGGCGGCGGCCAGCTGGCGCAGCACGTAGAGCAGGATCCCGCCGTGGCGGAAGTAGTCGGCCTCCTTCGGGGTGTCGATCCGCACGTCGGCCTCGAACGTCGTGTCACCGGCCGTGACCGTGCACGTCTTCGGCAGGCCCCCGTCGTTCAGGGCGTCCGCGAAGCCCGTGATCGCGAACGTCTCGGTGCCGTCCAGGCCGAGCGACTCGGCCGACTTGCCCTCGGGGAACTGGAGCGGGAGGACGCCCATGCCCACGAGGTTGGAGCGGTGGATGCGCTCGAAGGACTCGGCGATGACCGCCTTGACCCCGAGGAGGTTGGTGCCCTTGGCCGCCCAGTCGCGGGAGGAGCCCGAGCCGTACTCCTTGCCGCCGAGGACGACGAGCGGCGTGCCGGACTTCGCGTAGGCCATGGCGGCGTCGTAGATCGACATGACCTCTGAGTCCTTGACCGTGTTGCCGCCCTGGGGGAGCTTCGCGCCGTCCGGGCCGGCGAGGAGGTTCTGCAGGCGGATGTTGGCGAAGGTCCCGCGCATCATCACCTCGTGGTGGCCGCGCCGGGCGCCGAAGGAGTTGAACGCCCTGGGCTCCACGCCGCGCTCCTGGAGGTACAGGCCGGCGGGCCCGTCCTTCTTGATCGAGCCGGCCGGTGAGATGTGGTCGGTGGTGACCGAGTCGCCGAGCAGCGCCAGCACGCGCGCGCCCTCGATGTCGCTGATCGCCTTGGGCTCGGGCTGTATGCCCTCGAAGTACGGCGGGTTGGCGACGTAGGTCGATGCGTCGTCCCAGGCGAACCGGTCCCCGGTGGGGATCTGCAGGCCCTGCCAGCGCTCGTCGCCGTCGAAGACCTCGCCGTAGCTGGAGCGGAACATGTCGCTCTGCACCGCCTCCTCGACGGTGCGCGCGACCTCGTCGGTCGAGGGCCAGATGTCCTTGAGGAACACGTCGGCGCCGTCGGTGTCCTGCCCGAGCGGGTCGTTCAGGAGGTCGATGTCCATCGTGCCCGCCAGGGCGTAGGCGACGACCAGCGGCGGTGAGGCCAGGTAGTTCATCTTCACGTCGGGGTTGATGCGTCCCTCGAAGTTGCGATTGCCCGAGAGCACCGACACGGCGGCCAGGTCGCCCTCGTTGATGCCCGCCGTGATCTCCTCCGGCAGCGGCCCGGAGTTGCCGATGCACGTCGTGCAGCCGTAGCCGACGAGGTGGAAGCCCAGCTGCTGCAGCGGCTCGGTGAGCCCGGCCCGGTCCAGGTACTCGGTGACGACCTTGGAGCCCGGCGCCAGCGAGGTCTTGACCCACGGCTTGCGCGTCAGGCCGCGCTGCACCGCGTTGCGCGCCAGCAGCCCCGAGCCCAGCATGACCGACGGGTTGGAGGTGTTCGTGCACGAGGTGATCGCCGCGATGACGACGTGCCCGTGGTCGAGCTCAAAGGACTCGCCGTCGAGGGTGACGGGGACCCGCGTCGAGGGGCGGGTGGTGGTTGAGGCTCCACCGGACGCGGTCGCGGGGGCCGGCGCCTTCTCGCCGTTGGACGCCCCTGGCGGGGTGGTGGACGGCGCGTCGGAGGCGGGGAAGGACTCTTCGTCGACGCCGTTGGGGGCGTCGGACCCGTCGCCGTCGGGAGCGTAGGCGTTCAGCGCCTCGCGGAACATGCTGTCGGCGTCCGACAGGGGCACGCGGTCCTGCGGGCGCTTGGGACCGGCCAGCGACGGCACGACGGTCGACAGGTCCAGCTCCAGCACGTCGGAGTACGTCGGCTCCTCGGAGGTCTCGTCGTGCCACATGCCCTGCTCGCGCGCGTACGCCTCGACGAGGTCGGTCAGCTCCTTCGGGCGGCCGGTGAAGGTCAGGTAGCGGATCGTCTCGGCGTCGATCGGGAAGATCGCGCACGTCGAGCCGAACTCCGGGCTCATGTTGCCGAGCGTCGCGCGGTCGGCCAGCGGGAGGTTGGCGATGCCCTGCCCGAAGAACTCCACGAACGAGCCGACGACGCCCTTGGCGCGCAGCATCTCGGTGACCGTGAGGACGAGGTCGGTGGCCGTCGCGCCCTCGGGCAGCGCGCCGTGCATCTTGAAGCCGACGACGCGGGGGATGAGCATCGACATCGGCTGGCCGAGCATCGCCGCCTCGGCCTCGATGCCGCCGACGCCCCAGCCGAGCACGCCGAGGCCGTTGACCATCGTCGTGTGGGAGTCGGTGCCGACCAGGGTGTCGGGGTACGCCTCACCGGTCTCGTCGTTCACGAAGACCGTGCGGGCGAG
>JBBSUL010000053.1:0-20655 GCA_038234375.1 Solirubrobacterales bacterium
GCCGAGGCCGGCCGGGTCGCCGCGCAGCGCGCCCAGGCCGAGGCCGACGCCCGGCACGCGGCCGCCGAGCGGCAGGCCGCCGAGGACGAGGCGCGAGACCGGGCGCAGGCGGCGGCGTCCGTCCGGCAGGCGGCCGAGCGGGAGCGCACCGAGCTGGAGGCCGTCCGCGCGCAGCTGCAGGCCGCCGTCGACCAGACCCAGGCCGCCCAGGCCGAGGCGGCGACAGGGCGGCGCGAGGCGGATGCCCTGCGGCGGCAGACCGAGGCCCTGAGCGCGGAGGTCGAGGCCGCCCGAGAGCAGGGTGAGGCGCTGCGCCAAGAGACGGACGCCGCTCGTGAGCAGATCGCGGCGGTGGCGGCTGAGGCCGCGGGCGCCCACGCCGAGGCCCAGGCGCTCCGCGAGGAGGCCGAGCAGGCGCGGGCGGTGGCGCTCGCGGAGGCCGGGCGCCAGGCCGAGGAGGTGCGGGCCCAGGCGGCCCAGTCCCAGGAGGAGCGCGACGCCGAGAACGCCCGGGAGCGCACGGAGCTGCGCGCGGAGCTGGACGCCCAGCGCCTGGAGCTGCAGGAGCGCTTCGCCCGCGACGAGTCGGCCATGCGGAAGCAGGCCGACCAGCGGCTGGCCCGCGAGCGCAAGGAGTTGCAGGCGCAGGCCGAGGCGGCGGGCGCCGCGCTGCGCCAGTCGACCGAGCAGGAGCGTGAGCAGACCCGGGCGGAGGCCGCCGCGGCCAAAGCGGCCGTGGAGGAGGAGGTCGTGACCCGCCTGGCCCAGCGGGAGGCCGAGGTGGCCGAGCAGGTGGCGGCCACCCTCGCCGCGGCGGAGGCCACCGCCCAGGCGACGGTCGAGGCGGGCCGGGGGGAGGCGCAGGAGCTGCTCGACGGGGCGCGCACGGCCGCCGCCGACCTGCGCCGCTACGCCGAGGCCGAGCTGTCGGGGGCCCGGGCGGAGGTCCGTGAGCAGCAGCGCTCGGCTCGCGAGCAGACCGCCGCCCTGCTGGCGGTGGCCCGGCAGGAGAGCGACGCCGCCCAGGCCGACGGGGTCGAGCTGTCCAAGACGCTGAAGGCCCTGACCGACCGCCTGCGGGACATGAGCCGCCGGCTGGAGGTCGACGTCACCCAGGCCCAGAAGCAGATCGCCGAGCGCGCCTCGATGCCGTCGGTCCAGGCCCGTACCCGGGCGCAGCAGCCCGACCTGGAGGCGTCGGCCACGGCGATCGCCGCTCAGGTCGTCCGCATCCTCAGCCAGGAGGCAGACGCGGAGGGCGACGCGGTCGATGGACCGGGCCGGGCGCGGTGAGCGTCGGCGTCGGCGTCGGCGTCGGCCGCGGTGCCTGGGGCGTCACGGCCGGCTGACCGTGACGCCGACCGGACGCGAGCCCGTCAGGCGGCGGCCAGCGCCTCGCGGAGCTCGGCCACCTCGGCGGCGTCCATGGCGTAGCCGTGCTCCGGGCCGGGGTACTGCCGGCTGCGCACATCCTGCGCGTACGCGGTGACCCCGGCGACCATGTCGTCCAGCAGGTCGGCGTAGCGCTGCACGAACTTGGCGCCGCGGCCCTCGCGGATCCCGAGCAGGTCGTGGAACACGAGGACCTGGCCGTCGGTGGCCGGACCGGCGCCGATGCCGATGACGGGGATCTCCATGCGGGGCATGACCGCCTCGGTCACCGCGCTGGGGATCGCCTCGAAGACGACGGCGAAGCAGCCGGCCTCCTGCAGGGCCAGCGCCTCGCGGGCGATGCGGATCGCGGCGCTCGCGCTCTTGCCCTGCGCCTTGTAGCCGCCGAGGGCGGTGGCGGTCTGGGGGGTCAGGCCGACGTGGCCCATGACCGGGATGCCGGCGTTGACGATCGCGCGGGCGCGGGAGACCGAGGTCTCGCCGCCACCTTCGAGCTTGACGGCGTCGCACCCGGCCTCCTTGACGAAGCGCAGCGCCGTGGTGATCGCCTGCTCGTCGGAGACCTCGTAGCTGCCGAAGGGCAGGTCCCCGATCAGGAAGGGGCGCTTGAGACCGCGGCGGGTGGCCCGGGCGAGGACGATCAGCTCGTCGAGGGTGACCGCGACGGTCGACTCGTACCCCAGGACGGTCATCGCCCCGGAGTCGCCCATGAGGACCAGGTCGACGCCGGCGCTGTCGGCCGCGCGGGCGCTGGGGTAGTCGTAGGCGGTGACCATGACGATCGGCTCACCGAGCTCGCGCTTCTCGAACAGGCGCGGGAGCGTCATCGGCAGGCGGGACACGTCGGCGGGGACGTGGAAGGTGGAGGGCATCGTGGACATCAGTGGCTCCTGACGTGGTGACGGCGGATCGCTTCGCGATCCGTCGCGAGGTTGCTCGCCTGGGGGCTCACAACTCGCATCGGTTTATCGGGGCTCGGACAGCAGCGTCGCGACGGCGTCGTCGACGGTGATGATGCGGTTGGTGGTGGCCTCGACGTGGACCACCCGCGGCTCGTAGGCCTCCATGTCCTGGCGGTCGTACTGGCCGTAGGAGATGACGATGATCGTGTCGCCGCGGTGCACGAGGCGGGCGGCGGCGCCGTTGACCTTCATGCCGCCCGAGCCGCGCTCGCCGGCGATGGTGTACGTCTCGAACCGCTGGCCGTTGTCGACGTCGACGATCGCGACCTGCTCGTGCTCGCGGATGTCAGCGGCCTCCAGCAGGTCGGGGTCGATGGTGATCGAGCCGACGTAGTGCAGGTCGCAGTCGGTGACCGTCGCGCGGTGGATCTTGGACTTGAGCATCGTTCGCTGCATGGTTCAGCGCCTCCCGTTTGGGGTTGTTCCGAGGATGGTGTTGTCGATCAGCCGCGTCCCGGCGACCGTCGCGGCGACCGCGAGGAGCGTGCCGCCGGCGACCTGCGCCACCGGGACGAGGGTCCGGGGGTCCACCAGCGCCAGGTACTCCGGCGTGACCCCGAGGTCGGTCATGGCCGCCTGCGCGGCGGCTTGGACGGCGGCCGCGTCGCGCTCGCCGGCGGCGTGGGCGCGCTCGGCGGCGGTGAGGGCGGCGCGTAGCGCCAGGGCCCCCTGGCGGTCCTGTGGGCGCAGGCGCACGTTGCGGGAGCTGCGGGCCAGGCCGTCGTGCTCGCGGACGGTCTCCACGGTCTCGACGGTGACCGGCAGGTCCAGGTCGGCCACGAGCTTGCGGATCACCAGCACCTGCTGGGCGTCCTTGGCGCCGAAGAAGGCGACGTCGGGCCCGACCATGTTGAACAGCTTGGTCACCACGGTGGTGACCGCGTGGAAGTGCGCGGCGCCACGGTGGGCGCCCTCGAGCGTCTCCACCAGCGGCCCGGAGACCTGCACGGCGGTGGCGAAGCCGTCGGGGTACACGGTGGCGGGCGTGGGCGCGAACAGGAAGTCGGCGCCGCCGTCGGAGGCCATGCCCGCGTCGTGGACCTCGTCGCGCGGGTAGGCGGCCAGGTCGCCCGGGTCGTCGAACTGCGCCGGGTTGACGAACAGCGAGACGACGACGTGCTCGCACTGCAGCCGGGCCTGGCGGATGAGCTCGGCGTGCCCGGCGTGCAGCGCCCCCATGGTGGGGACCAGGCCGATGTGTCCGTGCGGGTCCTGGCGGCGGACGGCGCCCATCGCGGTGCGCAGCTCGGGCACGGTTCGCAGGGTGCGCATCGCCTACGCCGTCCCGGCTGCGGTCGGGGACGCGGCGCGGCCGCTCAGGGCGCGTGTCCGGTCGGCGAGCACGTCGAACAGGTCCAGGTCGCCGGGGGTGCGCTCGGCGACCACGGTGCGCTGGAGGGCGACCGTCGCCTCGTCGCCTCGGGCGATCGGGCCGGTGAGGGCCGCAGGCCCCCCGCGGCGCGCCCAGTTGGCCACCGTGGCCTCCACGAGCGGGACGAGCAGGTCGCGGTCGGCCCCGGTCGTGGCCAGCAGCCGCTCGGCGGCGTCCTGGAGGGTGACGAGGTAGTTGGAGGCCATCGACGCGGCCGCGTGATAGGCCGCGCGGTCCTCGTCGGCGATGTGTGCGGTCCGCATGCCCAGCGTCAGCGCCAGGGCCGTGGCGGCCCGGAGGGCGGCCGCGGTGCTCCCGCCGACCGCGCAGCCGGCGCCGGCGAAGCGCGCGCCCGCCTGCGGGACCGTCATCAGCGGGTGCAGGGCGAAGGCGTCGTGCGGGGCGAGCACATCGAGCCCCGTCGCCCCGGAGGTGTGGCCGACGAGCAGCCCGTGGCGCGGGGCGATCGCGGCGGCGGCGGCGGCGATCTGCGCGTCGGGGACGCAGAGCAGCACGATGTCGTGTCCGGCGCCGTCGAAGCCACGGCCGAAGGGGCCGGCCACGGCGACGCCGACGGCGGCCAGGGCGGCGGCGAGCGCGGTGCCCAGACGGCCTGCGCCGACGAGGGCGCAGCCAGGCGCAGGGGGGGTGTGGGGGGTCTTCGGGTCCAGCTCCATGGGATGCCGGCGCGACTGACGGGGTGGGACGGGTCTACGGGTGAAGGTCCGTCCCGTGAACGGGTGACGGCCTTCCTGGGTGAGGATACTCCGAGGAAGGGCGAACGCAACATAAGCACCACCGGTCCGTGCGCGGGTTACGCTCCGGGCGTGCCCGACGCCGACGACCCCGACGCCGTCGCGCAGCGCACACGCGCGCTCGCGGATCTGGAGCGCCGGGTCTGCGCCTGCACGCGGTGCCCGGCCCCGGCGGCCGCCCGCACGCGGGTGGTGTTCGGCAGCGGATCGCCGGACGCAGAGCTCATGTTCGTGGGCGAGGCGCCCGGGATCGCCGAGGACCGCCTCGGCAGCCCGTTGGCCGGCGCGGCCGGTCGTCTGCTGGACGAGCTGCTGGCCGGGATCGGCCTGACGCGGGACGCCGTCGCCGTGATCACCCTGATCCGGTGCCGGCCGCCGGACAACCGCGCCCCGCTGGCCGCCGAGCTCGACGCCTGTCAGGAGCACCTGTTCGCCCAGCTGGAGCTCGTCCGGCCGGCCGTCGTCTGCCCGCTGGGCAACGCCGCCACCCGCCGGCTGCGCGGCGACACGGCGAGGATCACCGCGGTGCGGGGGGTCGCCGAGGTCTGGACCGTGGGTCCGCGCACGGTGCGCCTGTACCCGCTGGTGCACCCGGCGGCGGCGCTGTACTCACCGGAGGGCGTCGAGCTCCTGACGGCGGACGTCGCGCGCATCCCCGCCCTGCTCGCGCAGGGGGCCCCGGCCCAACCGGAGCCCGCCGTCGCCCACGCCCACGCCCTCGACGCCGCGGAGCCCGTGTCCGCGGCCGTGTCCGTCTCCGACGACGGTCAGCTCGGCCTGTTCTGAGGATCGGCGGGTGCGGTGGGCCAGATCCCCGCCGCCGGCGGGGTCCGGCCGCCCGCCTCGGCCTGGGCGAGCAGCATCCCGGCCAGCACGAGCACCGGCAGGGTCAGCGCCGGCAGCTCCCAGTCCCAGTCGATCGCGCTGTGGACCGCGTAGACCATGAGCGCACAGGCCGGCCCGGCCGCCAGCGACGGGTCCGCGCGCTGCACCGCGCGCGCGGCGAGGCCGACGCCAACGAGCAGCGAGGCCAGCAGCAGCGCCCCGATGAGCCCGAGCTCGGCCAGGGTCTCGAGCGGGAGCGAGTGGGCGTCGCGGACCCGTGGCGCCCCGGGGCGCTCGCGCTGCCACTCCACGGCGAAGGCACCGCTGCCCGCGCCGACCAGCGGCTCGTCGGCGAACATCCCCAGCGCCACCTGCCAGTAGTCGTACCGGTCCGAAGCGACGCTGGCGAACCGAGCGGTGCTCGCGTCGCGGCGCGGACCGTCGTCCCCGCGGGCGACGATCACCGGCACCGCGACGAGGGCCACGACGACGCCCAGGGCCGCGGTCCCGCCCCACGCCGGGAGCGGCAGGCGTCCCGCGCGCGCCCGTTCGGCCGCCTCCGCCCGCGTGGCCCAGCGGGTCAGCACCGCGGCCGCGCCCATCACCGTCAGCAGGCTGGCCAGGACGATGGCGCCCTGGCCGTCGCGCGCGCCGTGATCGCCGGCCAGCGTCCGGACGGCCGGGGACAGCGCCACCGCGATCGTGCCGGCCGCCCCGGCCTCCGCCGCGATCCCGAGGCCACGCAGCTGCGTCCACGTCGGCGACAGCACCAGCAGGACGACGATCCCGGCCAGCAGGGCGACCGCGGCGCCGCGCGAGAAGCTCAGGTAGACGCCGGCGGCCAGCGGGCAGGCCGCCGCGGCCGCCGCCATCCGCAGCGCGGGCGGACGGTCCCGGTCGCCGGCGATGCGGGCGCACAGGACGAAGCCGATCGCCGCCAGCGCGCCCTCGGCGTTCCAGTAGGTCAGCGGCTGCTCCAGCCGGCCGCCGGCGCTCGCGGACGCCTGCTGGGGGACGAGCGACGGCCGCAGGCGGCCAGCCAGCCCGTACCCGATGACGACGGTCGCGCCGGCGGCCACCCCGACCTCCGTCCAGCGGGCGGCGACGCGCTCGCGCCCCGCGGCCAGCGCGCAGACCAGCACGAGGGCGTACAGGGTGACCCGCTCGGCGTCGTCGCCGGCGACCTCGGACACGGGCGACCAGGCGCCGCTCGCGGTCACCCAGGCCGCCAGGCCGATCAGGCCCGCGACCGCGGTGACCACCGCACCTTGCCGCGGGACGAGCGACCGCGGCGCCAGGGCAAGGATCACGACCAGGGTCGCCGCCGCCACGGCGAGGGCGGCCTCGCGGGCCCCGTCGGTGAAGCCCCCGGAGAAGAACGCCAGCGCCACGGGACCGGTCAGGAGCAGCACACGGGGGAGCAGCAGGCGCATCGGCGGCGCAGCGTACTGTGCGCGGTGCGTATGGCCGCACCGTCTCTCCCGCGCCCGCTGCGCGCCCTGCCCGGGCGCGCCCGGGCAGCCGCTCCCCCGCTCACCGGCGCCCTGCGCGGTCTGCGCGGGCGTCTCCGGGTGTCCGTCCCGTCGCCTCCGCCGCTCCCGATGACGCTCCTGGTGCTCGGCGCCTACGCGCTGGCCCTTGCCCAGCGGCCCGGCGAGGTCCTCGCGGATACCCGGCTGGGACTGGCCCTCGCGCCACAGCGGTTCCTCGCGGAGGCCGCCGGGGTGTGGTCGTCGACCGGCGACCTCGGCCACGTCGTCGCCGGCCAGGACTACGGCTACGTGTTCCCGATGGCCCCGTGGTTCGCGGCCGGAGACGGCCTCGGGCTGCCGGTTTGGCTCGTGCAGCGGCTGTGGATCGGGACGCTGCTCGCGCTCGCCGCACTCGGCGTGGTGGCGCTCGTGCGTGCCCTGCTCGACGACCGGCGCGCGCCGACCGCCGTCGCCGGGGCCGTCCTCTACGTGGTCAGCCCCTACGTGGTGGTCCTCGTCGACCGGGCCTCCGTGGCCCTGCTGGCCTACGCGGCGCTGCCGTGGCTGCTGCTGGCCGTGCACCGGGCCCTGCCCGACCGCCGGGCGCTCCGCGACCCGCGCGCGCTGCGGTGGCCCGCCGTCTTCGCGTTCGTCCTGGCCGCCTGCGGCGGCGGGGCCAACACGGGCACCGTTGGCTGGGTGCTCGTCGCCCCGCTGCTGCTGGTGGCCTACGAGCTGTCCTGTGGGCGCGTGCGGGTGCGGGCCGTGGCGCGCTGGCTTACCCGCGTCCTCCCGCTCGCGGGGCTGCTCAGCGCCTGGTGGCTCGTGCCGCTCGCGGTCCAGGCTCGCCACGGCCTGGACCTGCGGCCCCTCACCGAGCAGCCGGAGACGATCTGGTCGGCCGCGAGCGTGACGGAGTCCCTCCGGGGCATGGGCCGGTGGACGAGCTACCTGGGCGTCGGATTCGGCGGCACGCTGGCCCCGTACACCACGCACGCCGGCGTGCTGCTCTTCGACCTGAAGGTCGTCATCGCCGGTCTCCTCGTCCCCGCGCTGGTGCTCGGGGCCCTGCGGTGGACGCGTCACGTCCACTACGCCCCGTTCTTCGTGCTGCTGGTCCTCGTCGGCCTGGTGCTCATGGGCGTCGGCTTCCCGGACGGCACGCCGCTGCGGCGCGCGGCGACGTGGGCCTACGACGACGTGCCCGTCCTGCGCGCGCTGCTGCTGGAGCCGTACGGCGCCGGTCCGCTGGTCACGCTCGCCCTCGCCGTCCTCGGGGGCGTGGCCTTCAGCCGGGCGTGGAGCGCAAGCTCCCGGGTCCCGTTTCGACTGGCGCTGTCGGCGGCGGCCGCGGTCCTTGTCGTGCTGGCCGCGTGGCCGCTGGCCCGCGGGACCGCGCCGGACGGCGGGCGGCAGGTCGACCTCCCTGCCCGGTGGACGCAGCTGGCCGGCGTCCTGGACGCGCGAGGCGACCGCGACCGCGCGCTCGTCCTGCCCGGTGAGGTGACCGCGGCCTACCGCTGGGGCCAGACCGGCGAGCCGGTGCTGCCCCTCCTCACCGCCCATCCGGTGGCCGTCCGCAGCGGCGTCCCGCAGGCCGGCCTGCGATCGACCGACGTGCTGACGGCGGTCGACGCGCTCGTCTCCGAGGAGCGGCTCGTCCCGGGGCAGCTGCCGCCGCTGCTGGACCTGCTCGGCGTGGGCGACGTCGTCGTGGCCGCCGACGCCGACCGTGCGCGGAGCGGGGCGCTCGGACCGCTGGAGACGCAGGACGCGCTTGCGGCCCAGGGGCTGCCGCGCGGGCGGGCGCTCGGCGGGACGCGGACGGTCCGGCCCGCCTCCGGTCGTATCGGTGCGCCGGCCAGCGTGCCGCTGCTGCAGGACGTGCGCGTGGACACCGGCGGCCTGGTGCGGGTCGTGCCCCGCAGCGCGCCGACCGTGTTCGACGGCGGCGCCCGCGCGCTGACCGCCCTCGCCGCGTTCGGAGCCCTGAACCCGGACCGGGCCTACGCCGCCGCCGCGGATCTGGACGGCCGCCGGATCCGGGCCGTCGCGCGGGCCGGAGGCACCGTGGTCGTCGCGGACGGCAACCGCCGTCAGGCCCGGGTGCCCGCACGCCCACGCGGCGGCTCCGGCCCCGTGCTGCCGATCACCCAGGCGGTCGGCGGAGCGGCCGCCCAGGACCCGTACGCGGACACCGCGGCGGCCGACGACGCGCAGACCGTGCAGCTGCTGGACGGCGTCCGCGACGTCTCCGCGCCGACGCGCGCCAGCGGGACGCAGTTCCCCGAGCACCGGCCGGCGGCGGCGCTGGACGGCGAGCTGCGGACCGCCTGGCTGGCCGACCGGTCCCTCCCCGCCGACCAGGCGGTGCTGACCGTGACCCTCGAGGCGCCGCGCGACGTGCCGACGCTGCGGCTGTACCCGTACGGCGATGCCCGCGGCGTCGTCACGGCCGTGCGGGTCAACGGGCGGCGCTTCGGAGTGCGACCGGGATGGAACACGCTGCCCGTCGCGCTGCGCGGCGTCAGCGAGGTCCGCGTGGCGATCGACGCGGTCCGCGGGCCCCGCCGGGCGAGCGCGGGACGGGGCGGCATCCGGGAGTTCGTCCTGCCCGGCGTCGAGGTTCGCGAGGCGCTGCGGCCCCCCGTCGTCGCGGAGCAGGCGCTGCGCGGGGGGGACCTGACGACGGCGACGCTGACCTACCTGCTTGAGCGCCTCACCGCCCCGGCACCCTTCCGGCAGGGCCGGTACGAGAGACCCGCTCAGGCCGGCCTGCTGAGCGACGCACGGGACCCCGAGCGCCAGCTGGCCCGCGTCGTGCACCCGCCCGTCGTCCGTCAGTTCGCGGTGTCGGCGTGGGCCCGGGCGGACCCGTCCACCTCCGACGCCACGCTGGACGGGCTCTCGGGGACGACGGGGAACCTGACCGCGACCTCGTCATCCCGGCTGGACGGGCTGCCCCGCTACCGCGCCTCGGGGGCCTTCGACGGACGGCTGTCACGGGCGTGGGTCGGGCAGTGGATCCGCGGCGTCCCGGCCTGGCTGAAGTGGCGCACCGTCGAGCCGCTGCGCGTGCGGCGCTTCCGGGTGCTGGCCCCGAAGAACGTCCGCGTGCGCCGTCCGACCCGGGTGCGCCTGTCCGTCGACGGTCGTCGCGGACGTGTGCTCGACGTGCCGGCCGACGGGCTGGTGACCCTGCCGGAAGCGGTTCGCGGCCGGGCGTTCCGGTTGGACGTCGTGGACGCCCGCTGGCCCGCCGGCACACCGCGGGCGATCCGGGCGCGACGCGCGGTGGGCATCGGGGAGCTGCGCGTCACCGGGCTGGAGGCCCTCGACGTCCCCCGGCGCGGCAGCGTCGGGCTGGCCTGTGGCTCGGCCGCGGTCGTCGCCCGCGGCTGGGGGGCCGACAGCCAGGTGGGACGCACGAAGCTGGGGTTCCGCGGGACCGTCGACCGCGCGCGGCTGGACGCCGGACGGCCCCTGCGCCTGACCGCCTGCGGCGAGCTGGAGCTGCCGCCCGTCGACATCGAGCTGCACGGCGCTCGTGCGGCCCTCGTGCTCGACCAGTTGCGGCTGGACGCGGCGCCGCCGATCGGCAGTCCCGTGGCGACCGAACGCACGACGCGGCGCGTCGTGTCCGCCGGCCGGGCCGACGGCAGCACCCGGACCGGCGTCTCGGTCCGCACGTCCGGCCCGGCCTGGCTGGTGTACGGCCAGAGCTACGAGGACGGCTGGGAGGCGACGTGCGACGGCCGCGACCTCGGGAAGCCCGTCCCCCTGCAGGGATACGCGAACGCCTGGCCGATCGTCGCCCCCGGCTGCCGCGACGTGTCCTTCCGGTACGGGCCCCAGGACACCGTACGCCCGGCGCTGCTGGCGTCCGGGATCGGGGCGGCCGGCCTGCTCGTGCTGCTGCTGATGGGGCTGCTGGTGGAGCGCCGGGCGACGGGAGCGCCCGAGGGGTCCGCGGACCCGTCACGACGCACCCGGGCCGGTGCTCGAGCCGCCGGCGGGGCCACGCCGGCAGTCGCCGCCTACCGGGAGGCGGTGCGGCGCCTGCCGCGCATGGCCGGGGGTCAGACCCGGAGGACCGGCCTTTACGCAGGGCGCACGACAGGCGACGCGCCGGCGCCCGGTGCGCCCCCGGCCGCGGGTGCACACAGGTGGCGTGTCGGTGCCCGGATGCCGGGCCGCGCACCCTGGCTCCGGGTGCGGGGCGGATGGGTTCCGCGGGCGCTCGGCCGGCTGCTGCGCCCGGCCGCCGCGCTCGGGCGCATTGTGAGCCGGCCCCTCCGTGCGTGCGGCCGGGGGACGTCGTCCGCCGTGCGCGCCGTGGCCGGCCCGTCGGGCCTCGCGCTGCGCCGTCTCGCGCTCCTGGTGGCGCCCGCCGGCCGCGGGATCCGGTGGTGGCAGGCGGGCTTGTGGGGCGTCCTGTCCGGTGGCGCCGTGGCCGTGCTGTTCGGGGTCGGCCCCGGTCTCGTGCTCGGCCCGGTGGTCGCCCTGATGGTGTGGCAGGGGGTTCCGGACGCATGGCTGGCCACCGCCGCGGGCGTCGTGCTCGGCGTGGTTGTCCCCGTCCTCTACGTCGTCCGCGACAGGCAGGATGACGGGCCCGCGGGGTTTGACCCGGCCTACGCCTCCGACCGCCTCTGGGCTCATCGCGCGGCCGTCGGCGCCCTCGTGCTGCTCGCGGTCGTCCTCGTGCGTACGCTGCGTTCGCCGGCGACCGCGGATGTCGAGCCGACGGGGCCGAGCGACGCCGCGTCGACGGGGCCGAGCGACGCCGCGGCGCGCGCGGATGCCGCGTCGACGGTGTGGTTCGACGCCGAGCCCGAGCCCGTCGGGTGGTTCGAGGGCGAGGAGGCTTGGCCCGCCCGCGACCCGCACGCCGAGCGTGGTGCACCCGGCGACGCCGCCGAGGGGCGCCCCCACCGGGCCGAGCCTGACGCCGGCGGCCCGCCGCGCGAGCCGTCCGAGGCCCCGCTGGCCTGGACCGCCCGCGCCCGGGAGCTTCGCGCCGCAGTTCGTCGGTGGCGCCGAAAGACCTGATCGGGGCGCACGAACAGACCGCGGAGCGGTGCGCAGTGCCCCACGTACCGTCCGCCGGGCCGTGCACGACCGGTCACACCGGCCGCGAGCGACCATCGGTCTCACGGGTCGGCGCCGCACGTTCCTCGACGCCAGGACCGGGAAGGTGCGGCGCCGGGCCTGAAATCCCGGTCTGGCGGGTCGGCGCCGCACGTTTGCTGACCTGAGGCCCGGGACGGCACGGCACGGGGCTTGGAGCACCGTCTCATTGGGATAGTCGTTCTGGCAGGGGGGCGCGGAACCACGGATGCCCGCCCGCTCCGGCCGCGAGGCACGCGGTACCCCGGGGGTACGCACGCGCCCTGGCGACCTTGGGCCGGTGCCGCTCACGCCGAAGCCGGGGCGGTACGCCCGGCCGGCCGCGTGCGGAGTGCCAGCGTCAGGACCGCGGTGGCGACGAGCAACTGGGCTCCCGCGACGATGCCGGAGAACCCGAGGATCGAGAAGTCGCCGGCCGCCAGGACCGCGATCTCGACGCCGGCCACCGTCCCGAGCACCCACAGGAAGCCCACGTGCCCCAGGGCGATCAGGTACTGCACCGTCAGGTAGGCGACGGCCAGGAGGGTCATCGCCGCGCCGAGCACGATGAGCGACGACGCCGCGTCCACCGTGTCCGGCCCGAACGCCGTGCGCAGCAGGAGGTCGGGCACGAGCGCGAAGATGACCAGCGCCGGGGTGGCGACCACCGCCAGCACGGCCAGCGCGCGGAACAGCACGGGCCGCGGGTCCAGCCCGGCGGCGGCGCGGGCCGTCGCCTGGGGCAGCAGTTGCAACCCCACGCCGATCGCCACCCACACCACCGCCTTGGCGGCCACCGCGGCCACCGCGTACGAGCCGGCCCGGTCGTCGCCGAGCTGGTGGCGCGCGATGATGACGTCGACGTTCTGCAGCACCGCCAGGAGCAGCAGGCCGCCGATCGCGACCAGGCCGCCGGCGACCAGCTCACGCAGACGATGCGCCGGCGCCGTTGCCGCACCGGTCCCAGCGAGGCGCACGGCGATCGACCGGGAGAGGAACGTGGAGAGGACCGCGAACACGAGCAGCGTGGCGACGAAGGCTCCGGTCACCCCGGCGAGGGCGGCCAGCGTGAGGCCGAGCACCAGGCGCGTGAACGCCTCGCCGACGATGCTCACGCCCACCGGCCGGAAGGCGTGCAAGCCCTGTAGGACGCCGCGCTGCAGCGATACGAGCAGCCAGATCGCGCCGGTGGAGGGGATGGCCGCGGCCGCCCACGGGTGCTCGGGGGTGCCCGTCACCTCGGCCAGCGGGGCCCGCAGGAGCGCGCCGAGCATGGCCAGCACCACGAGCGACAGCAGCACCGAGCGCGTCCAACCGCGGAGCGTGCGCGCGAGCTCGGCGTGGTCGCCGAGACGGCCGAGCGCGACCTCCCGCGCCGCGGCGGCCTGCACCGACTGGCCGCCGACGTAGAGAATGAGGAAGGCGGAGACGAGCGCGGCCAGCGCCCCGTAGCCCTCGTTGCCGAGGATCCGGTTGACCGCCACCGTGAACACGAGCTGGATCGCGTTGTTGGCCAGGCTCGCGCCCGCCAGCGCCCCCGCCTTGCCCGTGTCCGAGGTACGCAGGTCGCGTGTGAGCAGCCGGAGACGGCGGACCGGCACGCCTGGCAGTCCGTTCGGCACGGCCGCGACGGTACTGCAGGGCGTCCTTGCCCCGACCGTTCGCTCGTCGGTCGCCGCGGCCCGCGGTCGGTCCGGGTGAGGCGTGCCCACGCGAGGACGTCCTCGCGATCCGTAGAATCATCGGTCGTGCCCGCTTCGCGTCGCCTCACGGCCCTGTTCGCCGCCGCCTGTCTGGCCGGGGCGTCCTTCGGCACCTCCGGCGCGCTGGCCCAGAACGCTGGCGACGAGCAGTATCAGGACCCGCTGTCCACCCAGACCTCCAGCCCGGCGCCGACCACGCCGACCACGGCCCCGGACCCGGCGCAGATTCCCCAGCTGGCCCCGAGCGCCGGCGGGGAGGACCCCGCCACCGAAGGCAGCACGTCCACCACGCCCCAGACGCCGAAGGCCCCCACTCAGGCCGACGCGAAGTCCCTGCCCAACACCGGCGTCGACGGGCGTGTCCTGGCGGGACTCGGGTTCGGGCTGCTGCTGTGCGGCGTCGGCCTGCGCCTGCGCACCGCCCGCGAACGCTTCTGAGCGAGCACCCGCGCATGAGGCCCGTCCCAGCACCGCGGGCGGTCACGGGGCGCGTTGCCCGGCCCGCGACATGACCGCTCCGAGCTCGCACGAGTCCGCCTCGCCGCAGGAGACCGAGGCCCTCGGTGCCGCGCTGGCAGCATCGCTGCGGACCGGAGACGTCGTCCTGCTGTACGGCGAGATGGGCACGGGCAAGACGACGTTCGTCCGGGGGGCGCTCGGGGCGCTCGGCCACATCGGGCCGGTGACCAGCCCCACCTACACGATCGCCCGTCGCTACGCCACACCGAGGGGGACGGTCACGCACCTGGACCTGCACCGCCTGACCGACCTCGACGACGAGGACCCGGGGCTGCTGGACGACCACACCGGCGACGACGTCATCGCCTTCGTCGAGTGGCCGCAGATCGTCGACGCCGGCGTCGATGCCGATCCGCAGATCACCGGGCGGGTCGCCGCCCGGGTGCACCTCGAGCACGTCGCCGGCGGCGGCGACGCCGCCCGCCGGCGGGTCAGGATCGTGCCGTGATCGTCCTGGGCCTGGATACCGCCACCCCGGACACCTGCGTCGGCCTGGCCAGCGACACCGACGGGCTGCCGATCGCCCTGGCCCGGCGGCACCGCCCCCGGCCGGGGGAGCGGCCCGGGCACGCCGAGCAGGCCCTGGCCCTGGCCGGGGCGGTGCTGCACGAGGCCTGCATCACCTGGGGGGCGGTGGATCGCATCGCCGTCGGGGTCGGCCCCGGGACGTTCACCGGCCTGCGCATCGGCGTAGCCACCGCGCGGGCCCTGGCCCAGGCGACGGGCAGCCAGTTGGCCGCCGTCTCCACCCTGCAGGCCCTGGCCGCCGGTGCCGCCACGGACAGCACCGACGTCGTGCTCGCCTGCGTGGACGCCCGGCGCGGCGAGGTCTTCGCCGCCGCCTACCAGGGTGCGGACTGCCTGCTGACCGCGCGGGCGGTGGCCCCCGAGGATCTCCCCCGGGTCGTCGCGGCCCTCGGCGCCCGCCGCCCGCACGCCGTGGGGGACGGCGCGGTGCGCTACCGCGACGCGCTCACCGGCGTGGCCGACGTCCCCGCCGACGCCGACGCCCGCCACCACGTCGACGGCCTGACGGTGTGCGCGCTGGCCCGTCGCGCACCGGCCGCCGACCGCGACACCCTGATGCCCGACTACGTCCGCGCCCCGGACGCCGCCCGGCGGGCACGCGCCGACGACCCCGCGGCGGGATGATGCCGCCGTCCGTGGAGATCCGCCGCCTCACCTACGCCGACCTGCCCCAGGTCATCGCCATCGAGCGCCGCGCCTTCCCGACGCCGTGGTCGCTGGCCATGTTCGTCCTGGAGCTGTCCAAGCCCAGCGGCATCTGCCTGGCCGCCTGGGGGTCGTCGGACGCCGGCGCGAAACAGCGCCTGTGCGGCTACCTCGTGTGCAGCCGTTATGACACCGTCTGGCACCTCATGAACGTGTCCGTAGATCCGGACCTTCGGCGCCGGGGCATCGCCACCACCCTCATCGAGGCGCTGCTGGCCCGGGTCGACGACCCGCTGGCGCAGTACACGCTGGAGGTCCGTCCGTCCAACGCCGGCGCCATCGACATGTACCAGCGCTTTGCGTTCATGACCGCCGGGATGCGGCGCCGCTACTACCAGGACAACGGGGAGGACGCCCTGATCATGTGGCGGACCCCCGGCACGCTGCAGGGCAACCTCGACGACGTCCCCAACGCCTGGCCCGTGCCGCCCACCCGGACGACCCGCCGCTCGTGATCCTCGCCCTGGAGACCAGCTGCGACGACACGTGCTCGGCGGTCGTCGACGACACGGGGCGCATCCTGTCCAACGTCATCTCCTCGCAGGAGATCCACGACGCCTACGGCGGCGTGGTTCCGGAGATCGCCTCCCGCCAGCACCTGCAGCTCGTCAACCTCGCCGTCGACGACGCCCTGTCCCGGGCACAGGTGACGCTCGACGACGTGCGGGCGGTCGCCGTCACCCGCGGGCCCGGGCTGGTCGGGGCGCTGCTCGTGGGCCTGTCGACAGCCAAAGCGCTCGCGGTGGCCCGGGGTCTGCCGTTGATTCCCGTCGACCACCTCCAGGGTCACGTGGCCGCCAACTTCCTGGGCGAGGACCCCCTGGAACCGCCGTTCGTGTGCCTGATCGCCAGCGGCGGGCACTCGTTCCTGGCCCGGGTGGACGACCACAGCTCGTTCACCGTCCTGGGCCGGACGCTCGACGACGCGGCGGGCGAGGCCGTGGACAAGGGCGCGCGCCTGCTCGGTCTGCCGTTCCCCGGCGGCCCGCACGTCGAGCGGGTCGCCCGCGACGGGGACCCGGAGGCGTTCGCCCTCCCGCGGGCGCACGGGGTCCGGGGGCTGGACATGAGCTTCGCCGGCCTGAAGACCGCGCTGCTCTACGCCGTCCGCGACCTGGACGCGGCCGGCTCAGGCAGAGCGGCGGCCCGCCGAGCGGACCTGGCCGCCTCCTTCCAGGAGGCGATCGTCGACCAGCTGGCCCGGCGGACTGAGCGCGCCCTGGAGCAGACCGGCCTGGACCGCCTGGCCATCGGGGGAGGGGTCGCGGCCAACGGCCCGTTGCGCGCGCGCCTGCAGGCGCTTGTCCCGTCGCTGCGCGTCCCCGATCGGGCGCTGTGCACCGACAACGCCGCAATGATCGCCTCCGCGGCGCGCTTCCTGCCCGCGGCCGCTCCGGCCGACGTCCCGGGCCTGGACGCCTACGCGACCGACCGCGGCGCCCTGTGACCGCGCCGCCCGACGTCCCGGTCCTCACGCTGTACGGCCGCGACGGCTGCCACCTGTGCGATGCCGCGCTCGGCGTGGTGCGCCGGGTCGCCCGGGACCGCGCGTTCACCCTGCAATCCGTGGACATCGAGGCCGACGACACGCTGCTGAAGGCATACCTGGAGCGGATTCCCGTGCTCGCACTCGACGGTGAGGAGCTGTACGACTTCTTCATTGACGAGGCGGACCTGCGCGCGCGGCTGCCGGCCCGCACGAACGACTAGAGTCCGGCCCGCGGATGAGCGCCGAAGACCTCACGCCCCTGGGGACCGTCCCCCCGGTCCCCGAGCGCCTGTCCATGGGGGTCGCCGCCCGCCTCGCCCGCTACCTGCAGGTGCTCACCCAGGCCAAGCGGGAGGGCCGCGAGACCGTCAGCTCGCAGGACCTGTCGACGTGGACCAAGGTCAACTCGACGCAGATCCGCCGCGACCTGTCGGGCTTCGGCAAGTTCGGCAAGCGCGGGGTCGGCTACAACGTCGATGCGCTGGTGACGCAGATCCGCAAGATCCTGCGGACCGCCGGCCCGCACAACATCGCGCTCTTCGGGGCCGGGCACCTCGGCCGGGCGATCGCCAGCTCGGACATCTTCGCCGACCACGGCTTCAGCGTCGTCGCCGTGTTCGACTCCGCCCCCGACAAGGTCGGGTCGGCGGTCGGCCACCTCACCGTGCGCTCGGTCGCCGATCTCGCCGAGGTCGTCGAGGACCAGGACATCGTCGTGGGGGTGCTCGCCGTTCCCAACTCCGCGGCCCAGGAGCTCGCCACCTTGCTCGTCGAAGAGGGGGTGAAGATCATCTTCAACTACTCCGAGGCGCTGCTGCGGGTGCCCGCCGACGTCACGGTCCACACGTCCAGCCCGGCGGTGGACCTGCTCTACGCCCTCTACTTCCACCTCACCTGAGCGCATGAGCTTCACCTGCGACGGCGTGGAGGAGGCGTTCGCCGAGTCCGAGGACGGCACGGTGGGGCTGGAGGAGGAGTTCGCGATCCTCGACGCCCGGACGCTCGACCTCGTGCCCCGCTACGAGGAGCTGCACGCGGCGGCGCAGGCCGACGAGGTGCTGGCGGCGTCGGTGGCCGGCGAGCTGATCTGCAGCGAGATCGAGATCACCTCCGGAAAGGGTCAGGACCTGCCGGACGCGCGAGCGCGCCAGCGCGAGGCCCGCGTGCGCCTGTTCGCCCTGGCGCGAGGCCACGACCTCCGGCTCGGCGCGACAGGCACCCATCCCTGGGCGGACTACCGGGAGCAGCCGAACATCGACACCGAGCACTACGCGCGGGTCGTCGACGGCCTGCAGTACGTGGCCCGGCGCAACAACACCTTCAGCCTCCACGTCCACGTCGGCGTCCGCGGCATCGACCGGGCCGTCCGCGTGTGCGACCGGCTGCGGCCGGTGCTGCCGACGCTGCTGGCCGCCAGCGCCAACTCCCCGTTCCTGGACGGACGCGACAGCGGCCTGCACTCCGCGCGGACCGTCTCGTTCACCCGCCTGTTCCCGCGCTGCGGGATCCCCGACGCCTACGGCTCCTGGCGGGCCTACCGCGAGTACATCGAGCTGCTGCAGGCCACCGGATCGATCGTCGAGTACACCCAGGTGTGGTGGTCGGTGCGCCCCCACTTCAGCTTCGGCACCGTCGAGGTGCGCATCTGCGACGCCCAGAGCACGGCGGCCGAGTCCGACGCCATCGCCGCGCTCATCGTCGCCTGCGTGGCCCAGGCCGTCCGCGACGAAGACGACGGGCTGGCCGTGACCGACCATCCGGGGCGGCTGCTGGAGGAGAACCTGTGGCGGGCGACGCGCCACGGGCAGGACGGACAGCTCATCGACCTGGCCACCCTCCGCGAGCAGCCGACCGTCGAGGCGATCGAGCAGCTGCAGGCCTGGACGGCCCCCGTCCGCGCCGAGCTCGGCCTCGACGATCGCGCCGTCACCGTCCCCAACGGCGCCCAGCGCCAGCGCGAGGCCCTGCGCGCCGGGGCGGGCCTGCTAGACGTCTACCGGCAGTCCGTGACCCAGACCGAGGACACCTACGCCCAGGAGGCGCCCACCGCATGACCGACCAAGACCAGCCGATGCCGCTCGGACCCGACGGCGATCCCATGACCGAGGAGCAGCTCAACGCCGCCTACGAGGAGCAGCTGAAGCAGCTGCGCGCCGAGGACGTGGTCCTGCAGACCATCGTCTCGCTGCTCAACCTCGGTGGGCGCAAGGCCGGCCTCGTGCCCGGCACCGAGGACGAGCGCGACCTGGGCCAGCTCGCGCTGACCATCGAGGGCGCCCGGCGGCTGGTGCCGCTCGTCGACGACGTGCTCGGGGAGGACGGCAAGCAGCTCAAGGAGGCCCTGGCCCAGCTCCAGATGGCCTACGTCAAGCTCGGCGGCAAGGTCGCCGGCCAGGAAGGCGCGCCCGGCGAAGCCCCGCCGCCCGCCGCTGCGCCGCAGCCCGAGTCCCCGCTCGCGCCCCCCGGGGCGGGGAAGCTGTGGATCCCGGGCCAATAGCGCCCGGCCGATAGCGCCCCTGTCGGTGCAGGGTTCTTGCCCGCTGGTGGTTGGGGGACGCTATTGACTTGGGAGAATGCCGGGGTTCTAGGTGCGTAGCGTCGCCGCCGGATGGCATTCCCCGGGGATGTTCCTCACCGGAGGGTGATTCCTGGTCTTGGGGCTCAGGGCCTGGCCTTCTGGGTGTAGTCGGACGCCGCGTGGAGCCTGGGTGCCGTAGGACAGCAACGAGGCTCCACGGGCTGGGGTCGTAGACTCCCGCAGCGCTCACGGCCGACCGCGCTGACCCATGATGCTCCTCTCCTGACATGGCCGAACGCCGGCTCCACGGCCTCCAGCGCGTGCTGGGGGTCAACGCGCTCTCCTCCACGGCCTACGGCAACGTCGGCTCGTCGATCTACTACGCCCTCGGGCTGGTGGCGAGCTTCGCGCTCGGGCTCACGCCGGTGGTGTTCGTGATCACCGGCTTCCTCTTCTACCTGACGGCGGGCACGTACGCCGAGGCGACGGCGATGTATCCGGAGGCGGGCGGCTCGTCGTCCTTCGCGCGGCACGCGTTCAACGAGTTCTGGTCCTTCGTGGCGGCGTGGGCGCAGATGCTCAACTACGTCATCACGATCGCGATCTCGGCGTTCTTCGTGCCGCACTACCTCGGCAGCGTGCTCGGGGTCCAGGCCTTCCGCAGCAGCCCCGGGGACATCTTCGTCGGCATGGTCGTCGTCGTGATCCTCTCCCTGGTCAACGTCCGCGGGGCCGAGGAGTCCGCCGGCGTCAACATCGCGCTGGCCGTCACCGACTTCCTCACTCAGCTGCTGCTCGTCGTCGTCGGGGCGGTCCTCGTGCTCAGCCCGGGCACATTGATCGACAATGTGCAGCTCGGCGTGGCGCCCTCGTGGAAGGACTTCTTCCTCGCGATCCCCGTCGGGATGATCGCCTACACGGGCATCGAGACGATCTCCAATATGGCCGAGGAGGCCAAGGACGAGGCGACCACCATCCCGGCGGCGATCAATCGGGTCGTCATCGCCGTCTTCGCGATCTACGCGGCGCTGCCCGCCGTGGCGCTCAGCGCCCTGCCGGTCTTCACCGCGACCGCCGGCAGCGGTGCGGTGACCTCCGGGGAGGCGCAGGTCGGCGATCACGTGACGCTGCTCGGGCTGACCGAGAAGGCGGGCGGCTTCGCCGGGGACCCGATCCTCGGCGTGGTCAAGCAGATCAACCTGGGTCTTCTGCAGGCCCCGGGGGAGGTCTACGTCGGCCTGCTGGCCGCGACGATCCTCTTCATCGCCACGAACGCCGGCATCATCGGCGTCTCGCGTCTGGTCTA
>JBBSUL010000054.1:0-20404 GCA_038234375.1 Solirubrobacterales bacterium
CCCACCCGGGGCGGGCCCCCCCTTCCCCCCGGGCGGCCCCGGCCGGCGCCCCCGGGGGCGGCCCCCCCCGGAACGCTCGGGTCAGCCGGTGGACTCCTGGCGGGTGACCGAGCCGAGCGGCACCGCGATGATGCTCGTCTCACCGGCCTGCCACGGCACCGCCGAGTCGCAGATGAGCGTCAGGTCGGAGGTCTGCGAGATGGTGCGCGTGAGCTGCACGTTCAGCGTGTTGGAGTACAGCGAGAACGGCGAGCCGATCGGGGCCACCGCGGTGTCGTTGTCGCCGGCCCCGTCCAAGGTGCAGCCGACGACCGCGGTCTGGTTGTTCTTCAGCAGCTCGCCGACGATCCCGCCGCTGCCCTGGGTGGGGGCGATGACGGTCTTGGCGCTCAGCAGGTAGGCGCCCGGCTGCAGGCCGGTGAGCTTGGCGACCGGCGAGCGTCCGCCGCCGCCGAGGGTGGGTCCGGACTCGCGGACGGCTTCGATGGCGCCGCCGCCGCCTCCGCTCAGCGATGCGGTGAGCGACTTGTCGAGCTTGTCCTTGCCGATCGACCCGTCCTTGATATGGCGCGACCGGACGGCGTTGTCGTCGATGTTCCGCGGGGTGACCGTCTTCTTGGCCAGGTCGCCACCGTTGATCGAGCCGCGCGCGACCTGGCCGCTGGAGCGGATGATGACGCCGGCGGCGGTCGCGGTGCCGGCAGTGGCGACGACGAGCGAGATGATCGCGACGACCATCGCGGGACTGGGACGTGAGATGCGCATGGACTTCCCCCTGCCAAAGGTGGCGGCTGTTCGGATGGGTGTTTGTCAGCCGCAACACGGCCGCGGTGGCGGATGATGCGGCGAACGCGCCGCCGACCATACCCGGCCGTCCGGCCGTGCGGGACCTGACACGGTGCCTACAGCTACCACCGGGCGGTGTGCCGCTCCATGACCCCGAATCCGTTCGCTAACGGGCCGGTTTGCGGCACATCACCGGTGAAGCGGCCGAAAGGCTGCACGTAGTCGCTGCGCAGCGGACCGGCGTGGTCGTGGCGCTCGCGCACCGCCTCGGCGACGAACGTCAGGCCGCTCAGGCCATCGCTGAACCTCACCGAGGCCAGCGAACGGTCGAACGCCACCGGGCCGGCCACGGCGGCCGCGTGTCCGTCGACCCAGACCGTCGACTCGCCCGCCTCGGGGCGGTCGTGGACGCCGCGCACGAGGTTCCACGCCACGCCGCGCCCGTCCGCGAGCGCACCGACCCCGGCGCACCACTCCCACGCCGTGTCCCGCGCGTGGTAGCCCGCCGAGTCGTCGATGATCGCGGTCCCGCGCACGGGCCGCACCCGGCCGCCGGCGGTCACCGTCCCGGACGCGGCGGCCAGCGTCTTGCGGGTCCAGATCCACGACGCGCCGTGGGGCGAGAGCACCTCGACGGCGTCCCCGAAGGACTCCAGGGCGAGGTCCACGCGGACCCCGCGGCCCCGCACGCGCAGCCCGCCGTCGGCCACCGCGACCGACGGCGTGATGAACGACGTGCGTCCGTGCAGCACCGTGGCCTCCCGGTCCCACACCGCCCAGAACGCCTGCCCGGACGGGCCGACGCGCACCCGCCCTGCGCACAGCATCAGCGCCGGGGTGTAGAGGCCGACGTACCGCCAAGCCTTCAGCGGGCGCCCGTCGTGGACGAGCGGCATCCGCTCCGGCGGCACGCCGATGCCGTCGGCGCGCAACGGGCCGGCGCTGCGGCGGGCGGCGGCCGGGGCGGGCATGTCGTGACTGTAGTCCGCCGCCCCACCCGGCGCGCGCGGCAGGTTCTATGCTGCAACCCCGCGATTGACTCGTCAGTCAATCGTCCCCGAGACAGGACTGGGCCCTTGCGAGCAGCGGCCGTACAGCTCACCGCGACCGACGACCCCGACGCCACCCGCGCCGTCGCCGACCGCCTCATCCGCGAGGCCGCCCACCGGGGCGCGACGCTTGTCGTCCTGCCGGAGAAGTGGCAGGCCTACGGCACCGGAGCGGTCCTGCGCGGCGCGGCCGAGGCCCTCGACGGACCCCGGGGCCGGTGGGCGGCGGCGCTGGCCGCCGAGCTGTCGATCGACCTGGTGGCCGGCTCGGTCTCCGAGCTGCGCGCGCCCGGCGAGCGCTTGGCCAACACGAGCGTGCACTACGGCCTCGACGGCGCCACTCGGGCGGTCTACCGCAAGCTGCACCTGTTCGACGTGGACGTCGACGGCCACCGCTACCGCGAGTCCGACGACGAGCAGGCGGGGGACGACATGGTCCTCAGCACGCTGGCCGACGGCACCCGGATCGGGATGACGATCTGCTTCGACGTGCGCTTCCCCGAGCTGTACCGGGCCCTGTCGGCCGCCGGGGCCCGCGTCCTCGCCGTGCCCTCCGCCTTCACGCTGGCCACCACGCGCGACCACTGGGAGCCGCTGCTGCGCGCCCGGGCGATCGAGAACCAGTGCTTCGTGGTGGCCGCCAACCAGATCGGCGAGCACCCGGGGGGCGCGCGGACCGGAGGACGCTCGATGATCGTCGACCCCTGGGGGACCGTCCTGGCCCAGGCCGCCGACGGCGAGGGCGTGTGCGTGGCCGACCTTGACCTCGCCCGCCAGGACGACGTGCGGCGCGCGCTTCCGGCCCTGGACCTGCGCCGCGAGGACGCCTACGCCCGCGCGGTCGTCGGGCCCGGTGGGGAGCGGTGATGGCCACCGTGCGGACCAGCGCCGCCGAGCGACGCCGCCAGATCCTCGACGCTGCGGTGCGCGTCTTCGCCCGGCAGGGCTTCCACACCTGCCGCGTCTCGGACATCGCCGACGAGGCCGGGGTCGCCTACGGCCTCGTCTACCACTACTTCCGCTCCAAGGAAGAAGTGCTGGACACGATCTTCCTGGAGCGCTGGAACGTGATGGTGTCGGTCATCGAGGAGGTCGACCGCCGCGCCGACCTGACCGCCCGCCAGAAGCTCGAGGCGATCACCTCGTTCATCGTCGACTCCTACCGGCACGACCCCGACCTCATGAAGGTCGTCATCGTCGAGGTGACCCGGGCGGCGAACACCTTCGGGCGCACCCACCTGGACGCGATCAACCGCGCCTACGATCGGATCGCCGCGATCATCGAGCAGGGGATGGCGGCCGGCGAGTTCCGCCAGACCATCACCGCGCAGTTCGCGTCGATGGCCTTCTACGGGGCGATCGAGCAGGCCCTGACCGGCTGGATCTTCGGCATGTTGCCGGCGGGGGAGGACGCCTTCGACGACGTCAAGCGCTACATCGTCGACACCATCTGCGGCGGCCTGGACCGGCCGCCGGCGTGAGGACGGGCGGCGCGCCGGTGGGGCGTCGGTGGCCGGTCGGCCTCGCGCCGACCAGAGGCACTAGGATCACCACCGCATGGAGAACGAACTGTCCAAGCGCCTGATGTACTCGGCGCTCCTCGCCGGCCTCGGAGCGCTCGCCAGCGTGGCGACGACCAAGGCCGCCGACGCCATCTGGCGGCGCGTGTTCGACGAGGAGCCCCCCGAGTGAGCGACGGCGACGACAAGCCCGAGACGGACGCCGTGACCGATCCGCCGACCGAGGTGACACCGGCCGTGGACGACACCCCGTGGGCTCCGCCGGTGCCCGAGGGCGACGCGGCCGCCACCGACGCGGACGCCGAGGCCGACGCCGGAGCCCCGGCAGCGGACCCTGCACCTGCGCCCGCCCCGCCGGCCGACCGGCCCGAGGTGACCGCGACCGTTCCGGCGGCCGAGGCCTCGTGGACGCACCCCGCCGGTTCCGCCTCCCCCCCGCCGGCCGCCACGGCCGACGCGCCGGTCGACCGTCCGGAGGTCCAGGTCGGCCTCGCCTTTGCCGGTGGCCTGCTGGCCGCCATGATCCTCAAGCGCCTTGGCCGCTAGCCCCGACAGCCCGACCGGTGGCGGCGACCAGCCGCCGCCCGCCGCGATCGCTCAGGCGATCGCCGAGATCAGCGAGAAGACCTCGCTGCTCATCCGCGAGGAGATCGAGCTGGCCAAGGCCGAGGTCGAGGTCAAGGTCAAGTCGCTGGTCAAGGGTGCCGTCGTCGGCGTCGCCGCCGGCATCTTCGCCGTCGTCGCCCTCTACTTCCTCCTGCACGGCATCGCTTGGCTGGTGTGGTTCGAGCTGTTCCCGAACAACCAGTACTTCTGGGGCTTCTTCGTGGTCGCCGGCGTGCTCTTCGTGTTCGGCGGCCTGGCCGGCTTCTTCGCCGCCAAGCTCGTCCGGGCCGGGTCCTCGCCGAAGCCCGAGATGGCGATCAAGGAAGCCCAGCTCATCAAGGAGACCGTGACCAACCCCCAGCCGCGGGAGCACAAGTAGATGGCCTCCCGCACCCCTGAGGAGATCCGCGCCTCGCTCGAGGCCACCCGGGCCGAGCTCGGCCTGTCGGTCCAGAAGCTCCGCGACGAGGTCGTCGAGGTCACCGACTGGCGCAAGCAGCTGCGCGCCAACCAGGAGCAGGTCAACGTCGGTGCCGCCATCGCCGGCTTCGTCATCGGCGGCGGCATCGCCGGCTTCGGCAGCCTGTTCACCCGCCGCCGGCGCCACCGCGCGCGCCGCGGGTCCTGACGCTCAGGGCTCCAGCAGCGCGGGGGGGACCCCCGCCACGCCGAGCATCCCAGGCCCGGCGTACGTGCCGACGACCGGCCCGAGCTCGGACACGATCTCCGGCTCGCGCCCGAAGATCTCCCGGCCCTGCTCGACGAGGCGCGCGATCTCGTCCTCGGCGCGGATGTGCTGGACCGCCCAGGCGGTGGCGCCGTCGGCCGCCCGTTCGTGCATCGCGGTGACCAGGCGCTGAAAGGCCCGGCCCGAGGTCCGGACCCGCTCGACCGGGGTGACCTCGCCGTCCACGGTGAGGATCGGTTTGATCTTCAGCGCGCCGCCGACCCACGCCTGCGCGGTGCCGATGCGCCCGCCGCGGCGCAGGAACTCCAGCGTGTCCACCGCGAACCAGATGCGCGTGTCGCGGATCGCCTGCTGCGTGCGGGCGGCGACGGCGTCCACGTCCTCGCCCGCGCGCGCCCCGGCCGCGGCGGCCAGCACGATCAGCCCGTGGCCGCCGGCCGCGCTGCGGGAGTCGATGACCTCAACGCGGCGGTCCGGGCGCGTGCGCAGCGCCTCGGCGGCGGCCTGGCGCGCGGTGTCCACCGTGCCCGAGATCCCGCCGCTGAGGTGCACCGACACGATGTCCTGGCCGGCGTCCAGCAGCGGCTCGTAGACGGCGAGGAAGTCACCGATCGACGGCTGGGAGGTCGTGGGCAGCTGCGGATCCTGACCCAGGCGGGCGTAGAACGCCGCGAGGTCCAGATCGATCTCGCGCGTGGTCTGGCCGCCCTCGTTGATGTACAGCGAGACCTGCTGGGCGCCGGCCCGGGCGACCTCATCGGCGGGGATCGAGTGGGTGGTGTCGGTGACGACGGTGACCGGCCATGAGGACATTCGCGCCAGCCTATCCGTGCCGTACCGCGGCCGGCCGTGCGATCATCAGGGGGTGGGGGTCACGCTCGTCACCGGGGGCACCGGCATGATCGGCTCGCACGTCGTGCGGGCGCTGCTGGACCGCGGGGACACGGTCCGGACCACCGTCCGGCCCTCCTCCCGGCCGGACAACCTCATCGGCCTGGACGTCGAGCGCCGGGCCTGCGACATCCTGGACCGTCAGCAGGTCCGTCGCGCCATGCGCAACGTCGACCGCGTCTTCCACGTCGCCGGCCTGACCTCGCTGCGCGCCCCACGGGACCTCATGTTCGAGGTCAACGTGACGGGGACGCGGATCGTCATGGAGGAGGCGCTGCGGGCCGGGGTCCAGCGGGTCGTGCACACGTCGGCGTTCGCCGCGATCGGACCGGCCCCGCGCGGCTCGACGGCCGACGAGACGCAGCTGTTCAAGGCCGGGCGGCACGGCCTGCCCTTCGTCAACAGCAAGTACGAGGCGGAGACGGAGGCGCTGCGCGCGGCGGCTGCCGGGCTGCCGGTGGTGATCGTCAACCCGGCGCTGAGCATGGGCCGCGGCGACCTGTACCGCTCGTCGACGGAGATCGTGCGGCGCTTCCTGCGGCGGGACATTCCGGCGTACGTCGAGGGCGCGATCTGCCTGGTCGATGCCGCCGACGTGGCGCACGGCCACCTGCTGGCCGACGAGCACGGGGCCGTAGGGGAGCGCTACATCCTCGGCAACCGCAACTACACGCTGAGCCTGCTCTTTGCCGAGCTCGGGCGCATCAGCGGCATGGAACCGCCCTCCGTCTGCCTGCCGCTCCCGGTGGCGAAGGCGGCGGTCCGCGGTCTGGAGCAGGTTCCCGGCCGCCCCGCGATCACCCAGGTCGAGCTCGAGGCCTCCTCGCTGTGGTGGGCCTACCGCTCGACGAAGGCCAAGCGGGAGCTCGGCTACCAGCCGAGCCACCACGAGGAGCTCCTGGAGCGCACGGTGCAGTGGTACCGGGAGCGCGAGCCCCTGCATCTGCGCTCACCGGGGACCCGCCAGCCGTTGGCGCTGCGCACCACGGGCCTTGCCCTGCGCCAGGTGCGTCGCGTGGTCGGGGTGCTTGCGCCGTGAGGCGCCGAAGGTTCGCCCCCCGCTCGAGCACCGGCGGTGTGCCGGCCGATCCGGCCGCCACCGTCCTGTACCGCTGCCAGACCCCGACCGACTGGCTGTGCTCGTGCGGTCGGGTGGCGCGCCGGCTGCGGGCGGCCGGCCACGAGGTGCACGAGGTGCGCGTGGCCTGGCGGGGGCGAGACCGCCAGGACGTGCAGGCTGTCACCGGGCAGTCCGTCGTCCCGGTCGCGGTGATCGACGGCGACGCCATCTGCGACTCGCGCCGGATCGTGGAGCACCTCGACAGGTGAACATTCGCTTAGCAGCTGACGGGCGTACCGCGGTCGTCTACGGTGCGCGGGCCCCCATGATCCACATCGTCCGGCTTCTGGCCGCCTCCCTGCTGTGCTGCGCCGCCACGGGGACCGGCGCCGCCGTCGCCGCCGAGCCGATCATGCCCCTGGACCAGGTCCACAAGGGGATGCGGTGCCAGGCCGCCTCGGTCATCAGCGGGACGGAGATCACGACGTTCGACATCGAGATCCTCGACGTCGTTGCCGGGGACAGCGCCGCGCGCACGCCGCGCATCCTCTTCCGCGCGTCGGGGCCGGCCGTCGACGCCACGGGCATCGGCCCCGGCTTCTCGGGCTCGCCGATCAGCTGCCCGGACGAGGCGGGGACGATGCGCGTGGCCGGCGCGATCTCCGAGGGGATCGGCGACTACGGCAACAAGGTCGCCTTGGCCACGCCGATCGAGCTGATGCTCGGCGAGCCGGTGGACCCGCCGGCCGAGACCCGGACGGCCCCTGCGCTGGTGCGCTCGGCGCGGCCCCTGGCCACGCCGCTGAGCGTCGGCGGCCTGTCGGCGCCGGTCGCCGAGGCCCTGCGCCTCGCCGCGCGCCGCAGCGGGGTTGCCGTCTACGCCGCCCCGCCGGCCCCCACGGACACCACGTTCGCCGTCCAGACCCTGCGGGGCGGCTCGGCGATGGCCGTCGGCCTGGCCACCGGCGACGTCAGCGCGGGGGCGATCGGAACGGTGACCTACGTCGACGGGGACCGGCTGTGGGCCTTCGGGCACCCGCTGGACGCCGCCGGCCGCCGCTCCTTGTTCCTCCAGGACGCCTACGTGTACACGGTCATCAACAACCCGATCGGCGCCCCCGACCTGTCCACCTACAAGCTCGCGGCGCCCGGGCACGCGCTCGGGACGCTCACCAACGACACGACCTCCGCGGTCGTGGGCCGGCTCGGCGTGCTGCCGGCGAGCATCCCGCTGACCATCCACGGCACCGACCTGGATACCGGGCGGATCACCGTCACGCGCTCGCAGCTGGCCGACGAGAGCGCGCTCGGTCCCCCGACCGGGTCCTCGGCGGCCACCCAGGTCGGCGCGCTGGCGGTCAGCGAGGTGGCCACCGACCTGCTGCAGGGGGTGCCCACCCGCCAGAGCGGCTCGATGTGCGTCCGCATCGGTGTGCAGGGCCTGCCGCAGCCGATGCGGTTCTGCAATCGCTACTTCGGCGGGGGCTTCGGGCCCGGTGGCGCGGCCGCGGCCGGCGACTTCGCGGCCGCGACCTCGCAGATCGACGCCTACAACTTCGGGCCGGTCCACATCACCGGGATCGAGGTCGACCTCAAGCTGCGCCGCTCGCTGCGCCAGGCCTACATGCTGCGCCTGCAGGCCCCCGCCCGGGTGCGCCGCGGGCGCACGGTCACCGTCAAGGTCCTCGCCCAGCGGGTCAACGGGCCACAGCTGACCCGGGCGATCCGGGTGCGCGTGCCGAAGTACACGCCGCTGGGCCGCCGGCAGCTGCGGCTGACCGGCTCGTTCCCGGAGGGCAGCGGGTCGCTGGCCGACGCGCTGTCGACCGTCTTCGGGTACGCGGACGGGCAGAGTAGCGGCGACGGCGACGGCGACGGAGGGACCGGGCCGCGCACCCTGAAGGCGCTGGCCGGCAACGTCGAGGCGCTCGCGCACTTCGACGGCGTCACCGCGAGCCTGCTGCCGGCGGCGGGTGCGGCGGGTGCGGCGGCTACGGGCGAGGACGGCTCCCAGGAGGCGCCGTCGGGCTCAGCCAAGGGGCCGGAGGCGATCGCGACCCGTGAGCGGCCCGTCTTCACGGACCCCGAGCTGCTGCTGTCCGGTCAGGTCCACCGAATCGTGCGCGTCACCAAGTAGCGCACCCACCCGGCGCACGAGGTGCGCCGGCGGAGCGGGTCAGGCGAGCTTGTTCTCGATCTGCATCCCGGGCGGGCTGGTCGGCACCGCGCCGGGCGCCGGGACCGGCGTCTGCGCCGGCTGTTCGATCCCGAGGGTCTGCGCCAGCTCGCCTGACTCGTACATCTCGGCCACGATGTCGGCCCCGCCGACGAGCTCGCCGTTGACGAACAGCTGCGGGATCGTCGGCCACTGCGAGATGGCGCTGAGCTCCTGGCGGATCCGCGGGTCGGGCAGGACGTCCACGGCGGCGAACGGGGCGTCCAGCGCCTGCAGCGCGCCGACGGTCCGGGCGCTGAACCCGCAGGCCGGGGCCTCCGGGGTGCCCTTCATGAACAGGATCACCGGGTGCTCGCCGATGGCGCCGGAGACGGCGTCGCGGATGGGGTTGTCGGTCTGGTTGGGCACGGGGGCTCCGTTTCGGTGGCTACGGGGTGGACGTCTTGAGGCTCAGCGCGTGGATGGGACCGCCTACCTCGGCACCGAACACGTCATAGACGAGGCGGTGCTGGGCGATGCGGTTCAGGCCCTCGAACTGCGGCGCGACGACCGTGGCGCGGAAGTGGTCGCCGCCGCCGGTCCAGTCCTCGACGTCGACGGCCGCACCGGGGAGGGCGGCTTCGATGCGCTGGCGGATGTCGTCGCTGGAAGGCATGCCCCGTAGAGGATACGACCCTTTGGACACCGCCCGTGCACGCGCTACAGTCAAGGACGCTATGGCAACCACTGAGGTCACCTATAACGCCAAGGGCATCTCCTTCACCGAGAAGGGGGCCGCCAAGGTCCACGAGTTCCTCGCAGCGCAGACCACGGAGGCGGTGGCCGACGCCGGCCTGCGCGTGGGCGTGCGCGGCGGCGGGTGCTCGGGCTTCCAGTACCAACTGGCGTTCGACAACCACCGTGACGGGGACGTCGTGTTCGAATACGAGGGCCTGCAGATCCTCGTGGACGCGCAGTCGCTGCCGTTCGTCGACGGGTCGGCCATCGACTACGTCGAGTCGCTGCAGGGCGCGGGCTTCCAGGTGAACAACCCGAACGTCGTGGCCGCCTGCGGCTGCGGCTCGTCCTTCAAGGTCGCCGACGAGGCCGAGGTCTCCGCGGTCTGAGGATCGCGGCAGCGCTGCGCCACCGGCCCCCGGGTCGCTGCCCCACCGTTGCGCTCCTCCGCGTCCCCACGCGCAGTCGCGCTGCTCACGGCTCTGCTGATCGGCGGGGTCCTCGCCGGCTGCGGGGGCGAGGACGACCCGCCCGTCCGCCCGGGACCCGGCGCGTCCGCCGGGACGGCGGCACCCGCGGCCCCGTCCGCACCGCCCTCGAAGCCGACCCCGCGGCACCTGACCATCGGTGTCGACGAGCAGAACCCGTGGCTCATCACGCCGGGCGAGGTGCCCGAGGGCTTCGGCCCCTGGCGCGACCGCGCCGCCACGATCCGGCCGCAGCGCTACCGCCTGTTCGTCGACTGGTCGAACCTGCAGGACGACCGGTCCGAGCCGGCGGACCTGGCCCAGCCCAACGACGGCTGCCTGCGCGGGCTGAAGCCGTGCGGCCCCTACGCCGGCGTGCGCGACCGTCTGAAGGCGATCGCCGCGCGCCAGCGGGCCGATGGCGGCGGGTGGGAGGTCGTCGTCGTCCCGTACGGCGTGCCGGAGTGGGCGGCCCGCAAGGCCCACGGCTGCGAGCGCGAGGGCACGAAGGCCCGGTCGCGTCCGTACACCAGGGCCGGCCTGGCCGGATACCGGGCGCTCATCAAGGGCCTGCTGGCCCTCGGGCGCCAGGAGGGCGTGAAGCTGCGCTGGTGGAGCCCGCTGAACGAGCCCAACCATCCGCAGTTCATCAGCCCGCAGCGCGAGCGGTGCACGGCGAAGTCACGGTCCCTGTCACCCGCGGTCTACACGAAGATCGTCCGGGCGGCTCGCGAGGAACTGGCCGCCGACGACTCCGCCCACGACCTCGTCCTGGGGGAGATGGCCGGCTACCGGCGCGCCTCCAAGTACGGGACGGGCATCACCGAGTTCGTCCGGGCCCTCCCCGACGACGTGGCCTGCGCGGCCACGGTGTGGTCCCAGCACCAGTACGCCCGCGTGGACCGGGGTCAGCACGACGCCGTCGGCGAGCTCGAGGACGTCCTCGACGAGCGCCGGTGCACCAAGGGCAAGCCGATTTGGGTGACCGAGTCCGGGGTCGGGGGTGTGCGCGCCGGTCGGCCCCGCGGCACGTCGAAGCGGTCTCTGCGCGACCAGTGCGCGGCGCAGGCCGCGCTGCTCGAGGACCTGGACAAGGACCCGCGTGTGGAGGCGGTGTTCCAGTTCTCGCTCCGCGAGGACACCGCCTTCCGCGTCGGCCTGTTCGACGCCAGGCTGACCCGCGCCTACCCGACGCTGAAGCTGTGGCGGGCCTGGGCGCAGGCCGCCGCGGCCGGCGGACCCGCGCCCGAGCGGCCGTCCGGCTGCAAGGTCACCTGAGCGAGGCGACGGCCGGGGTTCTGACCCCTTCGGGCCGGGATTACGGAGCGTCTGGACCTCACGTCGAGGGTTCGAGCCGTGGGCCGTGAGCACCCGTGACCGGTTGCGGGATCTGTGGTCTCGAGGTCGACATCAACCCTCGACCAGACATCGAGTCTCCGATCCCGGGCGGGTTATGGCGTCCTCGCGCCCATGCGGGTGCCGGTCAGGTTCCGGCGCCTCCCGGCGTCACGTCCAGGCTCTTCCACAGCAGCCGGCAGACGGTGGAGCGGTGCGGGCGCCAGGGCTCGGCCATCGTTGTCAGCGCCTCGGGCGGCGGCGGGGCGTCCAGGCCGTAGGCCAGCCCGGCGGCCCGTCGGACCCCGAGGTCCCCGGCGGCCAGGACGTCGGGGCGGGCGAGGTGGCCCATGAGGAAGACCTGCGCCGTCCACGGCCCGATGCCGGTCACCCGGCACAGCACCGCCGCGACCTCCGCGTCGTCGAGCGCCGTCAGCCCGTCCAGGTTCAGGCGCCCGGCCACGACCTCCTCGGCCAGGGCCCGCACGCAGCGCAGCTTCGCCGCCGACAGGCCGCCGGTCGCGCGCAGGTCGTCCGGGTCCGCGGCCAGGGCCTGCACCGCCGTGGGCAGGCGACCGTCGAAGCGCGCGGAAAGGCGCTCGGTCATCGCCCGGGCCGCCCCGACCGACACCTGCTGGCCGATGACGATACGCACGAGCGCACCGTAGGCCGGGACCGGAGGGTGGCGCCCGCCGCGCGCCGGGTCCACGACCACCCGCAGCGCCGTCTCGTCCATGCCCGCCACGAGGCCAGCGAGCACCGGATCGGCCCCGCCGAGGTGGACGAGCGCCGGATGGTCCCGGGCCGTAGGCGTCACGATCCGGCCCGCGCCACCCGCGGACACCAACGCCGACCCCGACTCACGCGATCGTGGCCGGCAGCGCCTCGCCGTCCAGCGCGTCCACCGACCGCCGCACCCCGGTGCGCAGGCAGGTGAACGATGGCGTGTCCCGCGCGGTGTAGGCCGACGCCTCGGTGGTGCGCAGGCGCTGCACGAGATCCAGGAACGACGCGATGTCATCGGTGTCGAAGGCGACGACGAACTCCTGGTCGTCCAGACCGAACGAGTACGTCGTGTGGTTGTCGACGTTCGGATACTCGCGGCCCATCGTGATGTGGCCCTGCATGATCTGGAAGCGCTTCTCCGGGGACAGCGCGTACCACGGCCGGGTCTTCACAAACGGGTAGACGAACAGGTACTTCCCGGTGAACGGGCGCGCGACGAAGCGCTCCTCGTCGGAGTACTCCGACGACTTGCGCATGCCCAGGAAGGAGTAGGGCTGCTCGCACCACTTGGCCAGCCCGCTCTGGGCCAGGACGACGTGGAACTCGTGGATGCGGTCCAGGTTCTCCGTCTCGGTCGTGAGCATGATGTCGGCGTCCCCGCGCGTGCCGATCAGCGAGAAGCCCTGCAGCAGGTGGTCTGACCCGAAGTCCTCGCAGGCGGCCAGGAACTCGGCCTTGTCCTGCGCGCGCTGCTCGGCGGGAAGGCGTCGCCACGCCGGGTCGACCTTGAAGAACGTGTACTTCACGAAGTGGCGGGCGGCGGCGCCACCGCCGGCAGGAGTAACCGTGGACACGGCAAAAAGTATAGGTCCGTGATGTCTTGGTCCCGTCTCGCGGCGCTGGTGCTCGCCACGATGGCGGTCCTGACGGCGTCCTGGTCACCCGCACCTGCGGACGCCGCTCCGAAGGTGGTCCTCGCCTTCCTGCCCGTGGCCGAGAAGCCGCCCAAGGACCCCGGAGCACCACGGCCCACGATCCTGGAGATCCTCGACAAGCGCGCGTCGCTCGCGCTCGGGCTCAGCAGCGCCGCCCAGGGCGGCTACCTGCAGACCCAGGCGCTGCTGGACATCACCCAGGGGACGCGGACCTCCTCGGCCGCCTACAAGCCGCGCCAGCCCGTCGACCTGAACTTCTTCGACGACGGCACCGGCGGGGCCGTCATGCTCGGCTGGCCCGACGTCGTGAGCCGGGCGGACACCGCCCCGGCCGAGATCCACCCGGGCCTGCTGGGCGCCACCATCCCCGGCGGCGTCCCCTACGTCGGGGTGCTCGGCCGCCAGCAGGAGGAGGCGGCCGTCGCCGTCGAGAACGACGACGGGCGGATCCCCGTCATCTCCATCGGCCGGGCCGCCGACATCGTGCCGCGGACCCGCGCACAGCTGGCCGGTCACCGGATGGTCGTCGTCGGCCTGCCCACCGGCGAGCGCGGCGCCATGGCCGTGGACGAGCTCATCGCCACCCGGCCGGCCGACGAGCTGCTCATCGTCATGCAGACGCCGCCGGACTTCCGGGCGCCGCAGTTGCTGCCCACCGGCATCGCGGGTCTGGGGCCGGCGCGGGGGCTGAGCTCCAACACGACCCATCAGACCGGCCTCATCGCCGGCATCGACGTCCTGCCGACGGTCTTCGACCACCTCGGCCTGACGGTGCCCAAGGGCGTCAAGGGCCAGCAGATCCTCATCGCCGGCTCCCGCGACGCGGGGGCGCTCACCGACCTGTCAGACCGGTTGCGGGTCATCAGCGCCCGGCGCTTCCCCGCCCTGGAGACCGTGATGGCGATGTGGCTGGCGGTGCTACTGATCGGCGGGGTGCTCGCCGACCGCCGCGGCGTGCGGTGGGCGCTGCGCGTGGGGTCGCTGGCCTTCTGCTGGATGCTGACCGTGCTGCTCATCACGGCCGCCCTGGCGCCCTCGCGGAGCACGGAGATGACGCTCATCGCCCTCCTGGCCTTCGGCCTGGCGATGCTGACCGACGCGCTCGTACGCTGGCCCCGGGCCCTGCTGGTCCCCTGCGCGGCCACCGTCGTGGCCTACTCGCTGGACCTCGCCCAGGGCTCAGACCTCATCATCCGGTCGCTGCTGGGCCCGAATCCGCGGTTCGGCTCGCGCTTCTACGGACTGGGCAACGAGCTGGAGGCCAGCCTCCCCGTCCTGCTCTTCGTCGCGCTCGCTGTCGTGCTGCACGGCCGGGGCCGCAGCCGGGCCGGCGCGGCGACCTTCGGCGTCGCCGGTCTCATCTTCGGGGCGATCGTCGGCTCGGGCCGCCTCGGCGCCGACGTCGGCGGCGTCATCACGGTCGGCGCGGGGACCGCCGTCGCCGTCCTGCTCATGCTGCCCGGCGGCGTCACCCGGCGGGCGCTCGCGCTCGCCGTCGTCGCTCCCGTCGCTGCGCTCGGGGCGCTGGCCGTCATCGACCTGGTCACCGGTGGCGACAGCCACTTCACGCGGACGGTGCTCCAGGCCGACGGCTCCTCGGCCCTGCTGGACATCGTCCAGCGCCGCTACGAGCTGGCCTTCAGCGTCCTCAAGCGCGGCCTGATGCCCTTCGCCACCGCAATCGCGCTGCTGGCCGCCGCCTACGGGTTGCGCTACCGCCACCGGATCTACGTCTCCGTCCGCGAGGACCCGGCGTGGCAGGCGGCGCTCTACGGGTCGCTGGCGTCCTCGCTGGCCGGCGCGCTGTTCAACGACTCCGGCCCGCTGCTGCTGCTGTTCGGCGTCTTCCTGCTGGTCATCGTGAGCGCCTACCTGCGCGGGGACCCGGACCTGGAGACGCTCCACGGACAGCCCGTGGCCGGGACAGGTGTCACCGCCGGTGCGGAGAGGTAGGATAGACCGGATGCGCATCGCGCTCGTCTCCCCCTACTCGTGGACGTACCCGGGCGGGGTCACGCGGCACATCGAGTCCCTGGCCGGGCAGCTGATCGAGCGGGGACACGACGTGCGCGTGCTCGCGCCATACGACCCCTGCGACCGGATCTCGGCGCGGCTGCACCGCGGCCACGCCCCGGAGGACCGGCCGATGCCCGACTACCTGGTCCCGCTGGGCCGGACCGTCGGCTTCCCCGCCAACGGGGCGGTCTCCAACCTCGTGGCCACGCCCGGCGTCCTCGTCCGCGCCCGCCGCGCCCTGGAGGAGGGCGACTTCGACGTCGTCCACGTGCACGAGCCCGTCGCCCCGCTCATCGGGTGGGACACGCTGTGCTCCACCCGCACGCCGCTGGTCGGCACCTTCCACTGCTACTCCGACAACGGGGTCTCCAACGGCGTCGCCTCGCTCATCGGTGCCCGCCGGCGCCTGCACCAGCTGAAGGTGCGCATCGCCGTGTCCGAGGCCGCGGCGTGGACCGGGAAGCGCTACTTCGGCGGCCGCTACCGCGTCATCCCCAACGGCGTGGACCTGCCGAAGGACGGCCCGCCCGCCCCGCCCGAGGCAACCGATCCGGCCCGCCCGCTGCGGATCGCCTTCGTCGGCCAGTCCGTCGAGCGCAAGGGGCTGCCCGTGGTGCTGCGCGCCTTCGAGGCGCTGCGCGAGCACGTGCCCGCCGAGCTGACGCTGGTCGGGGTCGACGACGATGATGTGACCCCGATCCTCGAGGACACCCGCGGCGTCACGGCGCTGGGCAAGGTCGGCGACGCCGACAAGGCGGCGGTCCTGCGCGCGGCCGACGTGTTGTGCGCGCCGTCCCTGGGCGGCGAGAGCTTCGGCATGGTCCTCACCGAGGCCTTCGCCCACGGCACCCCCGTCGTCGCCTCCGACATCCCCGGCTACCGCGACGTCGTGCGCCACGACGTCGACGGCCTGCTCGTCCCGCGTGGCGACGCCACCGCACTGGCCGAGGCGCTGCGTGACCTCGCGCTGGATCCGGCGCGGCGCACGCGCATGTCCCGCGCGGCCGCCGAGCACGCCGAGCGCTACGCGTGGCCGCAGGTCGCCGACGAGGTGCTCCAGGCCTACCAGGAGGCGGTCGCCATGCCGGTGCCCGCCACCCGCCGCGGCCGGCTGGCCCTGCGTGCGGGCCTGGCCGCCGCTGACGGCCTGCGCAAGGTGCCCGCCACGCGGCTGGCCTCGCTGGAGGCCGACGCCGCCAACCGCTCACGTGCCGGCCGCGCGGCGCTGCGGCGTGCCGCGGTGCTGCTGGCCGGGGGCGCCGGTGTCGCCCTCGCCTTCTTCGCGCTCTCGCGCATCGGCATCAGCCGGATCGGGGACTCGCTCGTGGCCTCCAGCCCGCCGTGGGTGCTCGCCGCCCTGGGGCTGATGTGCCTGTCGATGGTCATGCGCGCGGTCTCGTGGCACGCGATCCTGCGGGCGGCGCTGCCCGGCACCGTCGTGCGCAGATCCGACGCGCTGCAGGGCACGATGATCGGCGTGCTCATGTCGGCGACGCTGCCGGCCCGGCTCGGGGAGCCCGCGCGCGCGGTCATCGTCGCCCGCCGCGTCGGGAGACCCGCCCAGACGCTGCCGGTGGTCGTCGGCACGCTCATCTCCCAGACCCTGCTGAACATCCTCGCGCTGGTGATCCTCGGGATCGTCATGTTCTCCAGCGTGTCCTACTTCGACGGCGGCCACACGGCGCTCGTCGCCTTCGCGGTGGCGCCCGTGGCGGTCCTGCTGGCCGTGCTCGTCGCGCCGGCGCTGCTGCGCAGCGGGCTGCCCAGCCGCTCGGAGCGGGTGGCGCGGGTGCTCCGGCAGGCCCGCTCGGCGTCCGACCAGGTGCGCGGCGGTCTGCGCGTCTTCCGCCAGCCGCGCCTGGGCTCGCTGGCCACGGTCGCGCAGCTCGGCGCCTGGGCCGTGCAGTGGCTGGCCTGCTACTTCCTGCTCGTGGCCTTCGGGCTCGACGGTCAGGCGGGGATCGGCGCGGCGGCCGCCGTGCTGTTCGCCGTGAACGTCACCGCCGTCCTGCCCGCGACCCCGTCGAACCTCGGCGTCTTCCAGGCCGCCTGCGTGGCCGTGCTGACGGGGGCCTACGGCGTGTCTTCGGCGGACGCGCTGGGCTACGGCATCGTGCTCCAGGCCGTGGAGATCGCCACGGCGATCGTCATGGGCATGCCCGCGCTGCTGCGCGAGGGCCTGACCTGGAAGGACGTGCGCCTGCGGGCGATGCACGTCTCGCCGGTGGAGCTGCGGCCGGTCCACGTCCCCGCGCATCGCACGGCCGCCGACGCGTACGAGCTCGAGGTCTGAGCACGCCCACGGACCGTCGGGGCCGCGCCATGGTGTCCGCTCGCCGGGCCGCCGCACGATGTGCAGCCCAAGCCGTCGACGCCGGTGGCGACCGCGGCTGATCAACCGATCAGCGCGGCGCTGAGCGCGTCCAGACGGGCGTCCTGGGCGGCGACGAGCGCCTCGGCGGTGTCGACCAGGCGGGTCAGGTTGCGCGCGGAGGCGTCGTCGAGCGCGTCCGAGGCGTCGTTCAGGACGCACTGCAGGCGCCAGTAGCCGTCGCCGAGCAGGTGGCGCAGCTGATAGTCGACGGTGTCGGCGATCCCGTCGAAGACGACGTCGATGATCGGCCGTGCCCACTCGACCAGGCCCCAGTGCTCGGTCTGCGCGAACGACATCGCATGGGTCTGCTCGCCGGTGCCCAGGGACACGAGCGTGACCGGGTCGTCCGGGCGCAGCCGCGCCGCTTCGGCGTACGCGCACATGGCCGGGTTGTTGGCAAAGACACCGCCGTCGACGAGCGCCAGCTCCGCACCGCCGCCGCCGGGCGGCTGCACCGGGACGGGCGGGAAGTACGTCGGGGCCGCCGCGGTGGCCAGGGCCACGGTGACCATGTCCAGGTCCCGCTCGGGCTCGTCGTCCACCCGCCAGCTCTTGAAGAAGTACGGCGTGCGCGCTTCCAGGTCGTACCCGGTGGCCAGCAGGTTGGTCGTCGCGTCGCCCAGCCGTGCTTCGCCGAGGTAGTCGGTCAGCACGCGCTGCAGCGCCGCCGGGTCGTGGCGGGCGTCGACGAGGCCGTCGACGCTGGTCACCCGCCGCCACAGCGACCGGCGGAAGATCTCCGCGCCGCGCGTGCGGTACAGGCCGACGAGGTCTTTGGCGGGGTGGGCGCCCGGGGCGGTCAGGCCGCAGGCAAGGATGCCGCCGGTCGACGTCCCGGCCACGAGGTCGAACAAGGAGGCGGCGGGCCGTGCCGTCCGCTCCTCGACGGAGGCCAGCACGATCGCCGGGATGATCCCCCGGATCCCGCCCCCGTCGATGCTCAGCACCTTCACGCGTCGAGCGTACCGGGCGATTCCTACGCGCCGCGAACGGATCGGTGGCCGCCCGGTTCTCATGCCCTTTGCCGGTCCGCGGCGAGGGCTTCGCCCCAAACCCCGGGCTATGTCCGGGTTCGGGTCGAAGCCTCGCTGCGGCGGTCGGCCGAGGCTCCCGCACTCAGGTGGTGCCGTGCGGCGCCGGCCAGTCGATGCGGTCGGCGAGGTCGGTGGCGCCGAGGTCGATCAGGCCGCTGCGCTCGACCGCCTCGTAGTCATCACCGGTCCGCGCGAGCCAGTGGACGGCCCGCTGCGCCGGATCGACGAGGACGACCTCGTCTACCGCGTGCCGCGCGTAGAACGGCAGCTTCTCCCACGACTCGTCGCCGGGGGAGAGGATCTCGACGACGAGCGCCGCCGTCGCCAGCCACACGCCACGGGGGCGCCCGCGATGCAGCCCCCCGTCGGGGACCCGGTAGTCGCGCTCGGACACGCCGAGGTTGAACTCGCCCATCGCCGGGACGAGCCCCGCCGTCCGGGCCGGTCCGTCGAGGATGACCGCGAGCTGCTGGGTGACGTCCGCGTGCTCGCCCGACGGCGCCGGAACCATGTGCAGCACTCCTTCCCAGACCTCGTCCAGGCGATCGAGCCCCGCGCGTCGCCTCTGCTCCAGCAGCGCGTCGAGCCCGACCGAGGAGGGTTCGAGGATCAGCGTGCGCACACGGCCAGTGTACCCCGGGTGCTGGCGCCGGTCAGGCCGGCGCCTGCTCCGCCGGCCGGGCCAGCGCCTCGTCCTCGATCGGCCCCTCGACGGGGTCGCCGTCCAGCAGGTCGGCCTGCACGTTGGTGGGATCGCGCTTGGTGCCGCGGATGATCTCGTCCGGCGAGCCGTCGGGCAGCAGACGCCCGTTGCGCATGCCGTAGTAGATCGACTGCGGGTGGTGGACGACCATGGCCAGCGTCGACTGCTCGGGGTCGGGGGAGTAGCCGTCGGTCAGTTTCATGCCGACCTGGGAGATGTCCAGCAGCTCGGCGACCTTGACGTGCTCGGACTGCTCAGGGACCGCGGGGTAGCCCCAGGACAGGCGGCGGCCCTGCGTCTCGGGGATGCCGTACCAGTCACGGATCTTCCAGTGCAGCCACTCCGACAGGCCCTCGGCGGTCTGCACGCCCAGGCCATGCGTGAACAGCTGCTCGGCGAACTCGCCGTCGGACTCCAGCTTGGCCATCAGTTCGGTGACGTCGGAGCCGACGGTCAGCGCCTGCACGGCGACGACGTCCAGTTGCTCCGGCGGCTTGCCGTCCACGGCGGGGCGGAAGAAATCGGCGGTCGCCATGCGGTCGGCCTTCTGCTGGCGCGGGGTGACGAAGCGCGTGAGCTCGGTCGTGCGGTCCTCGGGATCCAGGACGATGACGTCGTTGCCGTCGGCGTAGCAGGGGAAGAAGCCGACGAGTGCGCGGGGATGCAGGTAGTCCTGCTCGCGCCACATGCGCTCCAGGCGGGGCAGGAAGCCCTCTTCCTCGTCCGTGCCCTCGACCAGCGCGCGCCACGCGTCGCCCTTGACGCCGCGCCCGCCCCAGTGCAGCTTGAACAGCACGTGGGTGTCCAGGTGGGTGTAGAGCTCGTCCATGTCCACGTCGATCTCGCGCACGCCCCAGAACGGGGGCTCGGGGACGGGGGCGTCGGTGGTCACGTCCGAGCGCACGGAGGCGTCGTCGGTCGGTGGCAGGTCCTCGACGACCACCTTCTTGTGGCGCTGGATGTCGGCGTCCTTGATGACCTGGGCCACGAGCGCCTCGCGCTTGTCGCCGCCGTCCTCGACGAGCTGGTCCATGACCGACAGGCCCTCGAAGGCGTCCTTGCAGTAGAAGGCGCCGGGCGCGTAGACGGTGTCGTCCTCCTTGCCGTTGACGTACAGCGTGCGGTAGCTGAACGCCCGGTTGATCGCCGCGCCGCCGAGCAGCACGGGGACCTCGTGCTTCCGGCGGTGCAGCTCCTGCAGGACGAGGGGCATCTGCTTGGAGGTGGACACGAGCAGCGCGCTCAGGCCGATGGCGTCCGCCTTGTGCTCGATGGCGGCGTCGACGATCGTCGCCACCGGGACCTGCTTGCCGAGGTCCAC
>JBBSUL010000055.1:0-20369 GCA_038234375.1 Solirubrobacterales bacterium
CAGGCGGGTGAGGGACTGGCACCGAGCCCGAAGCGCGTAGTCCGGTCAGGTCCCCAGGCGGGTGAGGGACTGGCACCGAGCCCGAAGCGCGTAGTCCGGTCAGGTCCCCAGGCGGGTGAGGGACTGGCACCGAGCCCGAAGCGCGTAGTCCGGTCAGGTCCCCAGGCGGGTGAGGGACTCGGCGATGCCGAGCATCTGCGTGTTCGTCAGCGACTGCAGCAGGGTGTTGGAGACCCAATAGACGGCCTTCTCGGTCCGCCAGGCCACGAGGCGCAGGCGGTCCCCGTCGCGGAAGAGCTCAAAGGTGCGTCCGTTGATGCGGCGCTTCTCGGAAGGGTCGTCGAGGATCGGCGGGGCCCTCCACGTCATGCCCTGGACGCCGTAGTACTGGCCTGTGCCGGGCGCCGAGAGGGTGAGCCGGTAGGCGCTGTAGTTGTTCTTACCGCGGTCGCGGATGCGGTAGCTGCGGACGTCGTCGGGCTGGTAGGCCGAACCCAGGGCGAGGAGCTTCGGGTAGTACACCGGGAAGGTCGCCGGCCGCTTGGGGGCGGTGGCCAGGCGGATGGCCTGGTCCTCCCCCGCCGTCTTGGCCGCGAACAGGCCCTTCGGGATCGACTTGTTCTGCTTGCGCTTCTCGCGTGTCTGGCGCTTTTCGCGCTGCTTGTCGCCCGAGGTCTTGTCGACCTTGCCGCGGCCGCCCTTGCTGCCCTGGGCGTTCAGGAACTGGTCGCGCAGTTTGTCCAGCGTCTTCTGGCTGACGACGAGGTCGGCGCCCTTGTCCTCGACGGGCGAGAACTGGACCTCCTGGACCGGGTTCTGTGCGGAGTCGACCACGAGCTTGAGCAGGCGCAGGATCGCCGTCTCGCCGCGGATGTCGGTCTGCGTGTACTTGGCGAAGATCTTCAGCAGCGTCTTGCGGTCGGTGAAGACGCGGGAGACCCCGACCTGCTCCTTGGCCTGGCGCAGGAAGTCCTGCTGCCGCGAGGCCCGGACGAGGTCGTTGTCCAGGTGGCGGAAGCGGACGAACGACAGCGCGTCCTCACCGCACAGGCGCTGGTAGCCGGCGTCGACGTCGATGACCGCGTACGGGTCGCCGCCACCGGCCGGCGGCATGTTGTCGTTGAAGTAGCGGCGGTCGACGTCGAGGAACACGCAGCCCAAACGGTCCACCGCGCGCTGGAAGCCACCGAAGTTGATGTTGACGACATGGTTGATCGGGATGCCCAGCAGCTGGCGGACGGTCTTGACGGCGAGCTTCGGGCCACCGAGCTCATAGGCGGCGTTGATCTTGGACCGTCCGTTGCCCGGCACGTCCACCCGCAGGTCCCGCGGGATCGACATGACCGCCGTGGCCCCCTTGGACGGGTCCAGGCGGATGAGGATCATCGTGTCCGACCGCGCCGGCACCTTGTTCTGCTTGTCGACGAAGCGCCGGTCGGACCCGAGCACCAGGATGGTCTGCGGATCGCCGGCATCCACCCCGTCCAGTGCCCCCGCCACGTCCGCGATCGGCGTCGAGAACTTGTCGATGATGTTCGCGTAGTCCTTGACCTCCAGCAGCCCAGCGGTGGCGACCGCCCCGGAGGTGCACAGGACGATGACCAGGGCGGCCAGCGCGAAGCGTTTGATCACCGACATCCCGGGCCGCGGCGGGCGGTCGTCGACGTCGGCGGCGACGGTGCTCATGTCACGCGCCCAGGCGCGTCAGCGACCGCGCCAGGCCCTTCATCTTCTGGTTGGACAGGGAGAGGCTCAAGGTGTTGGAGATCCAGTAGACGCCGCGGGGCGTGCGCCAGGCGACGGTCCGCAGGCGCTTGCCGTCGTACCGCAGCTCGTAGGTGCGGCCCCGCATGCGCAGCGGCTCCGGCGTGCTCGCGAGGATGGGGGGATTCTGCCAGGTCGTCCCCTGGACACCGTAGTACTGCCCCTCCAGCTCGTTCTCGACGACGACGATGCGGTAGGCCTGGTGCGGCTTGTCGGCCCGGTCGCGCAGGGTGTAGGCGCGGGGCATCGGGGCGATCTTCGTGTCGGCCGGATACCGCCCGCGGCGCGTGATCGCCTTGGCGTAGTACAGCGGGAAGCTGACCTTCCCGGTGGCGACCGCACCGGCGACGAGGTCCTCCCCCGCCTTCCGGTTGACGACCAGGCCGTACTTCGCGTACGCCGAGCTGCCCTTGGCCGCGCTGCGGCGGGCCTGCCGCTTGGCCGCTGCGCTCGTGCCCTTCTCGGGGCCCGTCTTGTGGGGCTCGGCCGCCGGCGTGGCGTGCATGAACTGGTCGACGGCCTTGGCGATCTGGTCCGGCGTGGCGGTGATGTAGGAGCCCAGACCGTTCTGACCGTCGTCCTCGGCGAACGTCGCCGGGAACTGGATCTCGCGGACGGGATGCCCGGTCGAGTAGGCGGCGAGCTTGAGGACGCGCAGGATGCCCGGCAGCGTGGTCAGGTTGCCGTCGGACTCGGTGGAGTTGCCGAAGATCTCCGCCAGGGGATCCAGGTCGTTGAGCAGCGAGCTCGTGCCGACCTGGTCCTTGGCCTGGCGCAGGAAGTCCTGCTGGCGGGCGGCGCGCACGAGGTCGGAGTCGTCGTGGCGAAAGCGCACGTAGTCCAGCGCCCGCTGGCCGCAGAGCTTCTGGTACCCGGGCTGCACGTCGATCTCCGCGTACTGCAGTGCCGGCGGCACCCCGACGTTGGAGTGGTAGTAGCGGCGGTCGATGTCGGTGTAGACGCAGCCGAGGAAGTTCACGACCTGGCGGAAGCCCTTGAAGTTCACGCCGATCGCGTGGTTGATTTCGAACGGCTCGACCGGGGCCGCGGCCGCGGCGGTACCCGCCGTGCCCGCCTGCGTGGCGCCGCCGAGCAGCTCCTTGACCGTCTTCGTGGCCAGGTTCAGGCCCCCGAAGGAGTAGGCGGAGTTGATCTTCCGGGTGCCGTGGCCGGGGATCTGCGTCACCAGGTCGCGCGGGATCGACATGACCGCGGTGGCCTCCTGGTCGGGGTCCAGGCGCACGAGCATCATCGTGTCCGAGCGCGCGTCCTCCTTCGTGGCGCCGAAGCGCTTGTCCGATCCGACGAGCAGGATCGTCTGCGGGTCCCCGGCCTCGGCCTTGGTGATGACCCGGGGTTCGAAGGTCGCCGGCCCTTCCGGCGACCGCAGCTTCTTGGCGATGGTGTCGACCTTCAGCAGCGTCCCTGTCGCCACCGCCCCGGAGGTGAGGAAGAAGATGAGCACCCCGGCGATCGCGCAGCGCTTGTACAGGGGCGCCCCGGCGCGCGGCAGGCGGCCCTCGGCCTCGTCCGGCGTCACGCGCGGCCCCCGTCGACGGCCCGCAGCGGCGCGGCGGCGTGATCCCCATCGACGTCGACGCGCTCCAGGAAGGAGGGCAGGGCGCGCACGAAGTCCCCCAGCGCCTGCCGGTAGCGGCCGAGGCTCTCCAGCGACACCCACTCGTGCGGTCCGTGGTGGCCACCGCCGATCGGACCGAACTCGACGGCGGGGATCCCGGCCTCCAGGAACGAGATCGCGTCCGAGGCGCCGTCGCGGCCGACGCTGAGCGCCTCGGAGTCGATCGACCGGGACACGCCGTCGCGGAGCGCGAGGACGTACGGGTTGGTCCGCGAGACGATCGCCGGCGCCCGGGTGAAGCAGCGCACGATCTCCAGGTCGTCGATCTGCCGGATCTGGCCGAGGATGTCCTCGATCTCCTGCCCGGGGAGGAAGCGGATGTCCACGTCGATGTGGCAGCGGTCAGGGACCTTGTTGAAGGCGTCGCCGCCCTCGATGCGCGCGAGGTTGATCGACGGGCGGTCGAAGAGGTCCGACGACGTGCGGCTGAACGGCAGGGTCTGGATGCGCCGGTAGGCGTCGTGGGCCTTGAGGATGGCGTTGTCGCCCTGCCACGGAGTCGAGCCGTGGGCGGCGATGCCGCGCAGCTCGGCCCGGATCGCCAGCACGCCCTTGGCCTGCACCCCGATGTGCAGGTTCGTCGGCTCCCCGGTGATGGCGAAATCGGCCGGGATGCCCGCCTGCACGAGCGCGTCGGTCGAGCGGTCCTCGACATCCTCGGACTCCTCGTCGGGGACGCAGTAGAACAGCAGCCGCACCGCGTCCTGGCCACCGGCGTCGTGCAGCGCGCACATCATCGCCGCCAGCGCGCCCTTCATGTCGTAGGCGCCGCGGCCGACGAGGCGGTCGCCGTCGACCACCGGATGAAACTGCTCCTCGAACCCGGGGACCACGTCCAGGTGGCCGTGGAACACGACGGTCGGCGCCCCTGCATCCGCGGGTGCCCCGGCCGAGGCGACGATGACCGGCAGGCCGTTGTGCGCGCTCTCGGTCACCTCGAGATCGCGTGACTCAAGCCAGCCCTTGACGAAGGCGCCGGCGGCGAGCAACTGGTCGGGCTCGGACGTGTCGTACGTCATGAGCCGCTGCGCGAGCGCGCGTTCGTCCACGCTCACAGGGTAGGGAATCGAGCCGTCAGACCCGGAAGCCCCGGGCCCACGCGGGTTCGGGCATCCCCTGCCGAAGGCGACCCGAGGGCGGTCAGGCGGCCGGCGTGCCCTCGGCGACGCGCAGGAAGGTCTCCCAGCGCCGCTTGGCGCGCTCGGCGGCCGCGCGGGCCTCGCTGCCCTCCTCGGCAGCGGAGATGTCCGAATCGGCCTGCCCGAGCTTGTCGCGGAGCTCCGCGACGTCGAGGTCGTCCTTGGCGATGGCGTCCTCGACGAGCACGAGGACACGCTCCTCGGAGACCTGCACAGAGCCCTCGCCCTGGGCGAGCGTCAGCACGTCGGACTCCGACCGGTACAGGCGCAGCTCGCTGGGCACGAGCATGCCCAGCAGCGGCTGGTGGTGGGCGAGGATGCCGATCGACCCGGTCTCCGTGCGCGTGGAGACCATCTCCACCTCGTCGTTGAAGACCTCCCCCTCGGGGGTCAGGACCTCGACGTTGAACTTCGAGCGGGCCATCGGACGTCTAGCGCTTGGAGGCGGCCTCGGCCACCTGCTCGATCGAGCCCTTCAGCAGGAACGCCGACTCGGGCAGGTCGTCGTGCTCGCCGTCGATGAGCTCCTTGAACGAGCGCACGGTGTCGGCGATCGGCACATACTCGCCGGGCGTGCCGGTGAAGATCTCGGCCACGTGGAAGGGCTGCGACAGGAAGCGCTCGACCTTGCGCGCGCGCTGGACGGTGATCTTGTCCTCGTCGGAGAGCTCGTCGATGCCGAGGATGGCGATGATGTCCTGCAGCTCCTTGTAGCGCTGCAGGATCTCCTTGACGCGGTTGGCCACCTCGAAGTGCTCCTCGCCGACGATGTCGGGCTTGAGGATCGTCGAGGTCGAGTCCAGCGGGTCCACGGCCGGGTAGATGCCCTTCTCGGTGATCGCCCGCGAGAGGTTGGTCGTCGCGTTCAGGTGGGCGAACACCGAGGCAGGCGCCGGGTCGGTGAGGTCGTCGGCGGGGACGTAGATGGCCTGCACCGAGGTGACCGACCCGTTGCGGGTGGAGGTGATGCGCTCCTGCAGCTGGCCCATCTCCGTCTCCAGCGTCGGCTGGTAGCCGACCTGGGAGGGCATGCGGCCCAGCAGGGCGGAGACCTCCGAGCCGGCCTGCACGAAGCGGAAGATGTTGTCAACGAACAGCAGCACGTCCTGACCCATCTGGTCGCGGAAGTACTCGGCCATCGTCAGGCCCGACAGCGCCACGCGCATGCGGGCTCCGGGGGGCTCGTTCATCTGGCCGAACACGAGCATCGTCTTGTCGATGACGCCCGAGTCCTTCATCTCCACCCACAGGTCGTTGCCCTCGCGGGAGCGCTCGCCCACGCCGCAGAACGCCGACAGGCCGCCGTGCTCCTTGGCCAGGTTGTGGATGAGCTCCTGGATGAGGACGGTCTTGCCGACGCCGGCGCCGCCGAACAGGCCGACCTTGCCGCCCTTGGCGTAGGGCGCGAGCAGGTCGATGACCTTGATGCCGGTCTCGAACATCTCGGTCGTCGGAGCCAGGTCCTCGACGCTGGGCGCCGAGGCGTGGATCGGGCGGCGCTCGATGTCGTCCGGCAGCGCGTCGCCGTTGTCGATCGGCTCGCCGAGGAGGTTGAAGATCCGGCCCAGGGTCGCCTCGCCGACGGGCACGGTGATCGGGCCGCCGGTGTTCACGACCTCGACGCCGCGGGCCAGGCCGTCGGTCGTGTCCATGGCGACGCAGCGCACGCGGTTGTCGCCGAGGTGCTGCTGGACCTCGAGGACGAGCGTGCCCTGGTCTGAGTCACGCTCGATGGTGAGGGCGTTGTTGATCTCGGGCAGGTCGCCCGGAAACGTGACCTCGATGACGACGCCCTGCACGGCGTCGACGCGGCCGACGGTCTTGGACTGGGTGGCGGTGGCTTCCATAAGGGTCTCTCGTTCTCCGGTTACACCAGCGCCTCGGCGCCGGCGACGACTTCCATGATCTCCTGCGTGATCTCGGCCTGGCGCACGCGGTTCATCTCCAGCGTGAGGTCGTCGATGACCTCGCCGGCATTCTCCGACGCGCTGCGCATGGCCGTCATGCGGGCCCCGTGCTCGGAGGCCGTGGACTCAAGCAGCGCCCGGAAGATCGAGATCTCCACGTAGTCGGGCACCAGGCGCTTGAGGATGTCCACCGGGTCCGGCTCGTACTCCACCAGAGCGTGGTGGCCGGAGTCCCCCGACTCGTCCTCGGTGCCCGCGCTGTCGCGCTCGGTGCCCTCGAGGATCGTCGCCTGCTGCAGCGGCAGGAGCGTCTCACGACGCACCTCCTGCACTAGCGGCGACACGTAGCCGTTGTAGAGGATCTCCACCCGGTCGACCTCGCCGTCCACGTAGGCGGCGATGAGGTCCTCGGCGATCCGCCGCGCGTCGGCGTAGGCCGGGCGGTCGGTGAAGCCGGTGTAGGACCCCGCCGGTTCCTTGCCGCGGAAGTTCAGCGACGACACGCCGCGGCGGCCGGTGGCCGAGTAGACGGCAGTCTTGCCGTCCTGCTCGTACTCGGCGCCCGCACGCAGGCCGGCCCGCAGGATCTGCGAGTTGAACGCCCCCGCCAGGCCGCGGTCGGCGGTGACCAGCAGCAGGGCGACGGTCTGCTCGGTCTCGCGCTCGGCGAGGATCGGCAGCGCGCCGAGCTCCCCGCCGGCCGCCTCGGCGGCCTGCCGGGTCATGCGGCGCAGGGCGCCTGCGTACGGGCGCAGCGCGGCGATGCGCTGCTCGGCGCGGCGCAGGCGCGCGGCGGCGACCATCTCCATCGCGCGGGTGATCTTCTGGATGTTCTTGACCGACCCGATCCGGACCTTGACGTCGTTCTGGCTCATGTCACCGTCCTCGGGCTGGTCGCGTGCGCGGACGACACGGTCACGCCGTCGCTTCCGCGACTTCCTTCTCGCCGTCGCCGTCGCCCTCGTCCGCGGACTTGTCGTCGGCAGACTCGGCCTCGTCCTTGGGCTTGCGCGCGGACTCCTCGTGGCGGTCCTCGCCGAGCGGCTGGCCGTCCTCGTCCAGGTCGTAGCCGAAGTCGTCGGCGAAGCCGGCGATCGCGTCCTTGAGCGCCTCCTGGGTCTCGTCGGACCAGTCGCCCTCGCGGATCTTGGACAGCAGGTCCGCCTGGGCGGAGTGCAGGCGCAGGATGAGGTCGTCCAGGAACGCGGGCACGCGGTCGACGCTGGCCCGGTCCAAGAAGCCGCCCGTGGCGGCGAACACGGCCACGACCTGGTCCTCGACGGCCAGCGGGGAGCGCTCGTTCTGGTTGAGCATCTCGACCAGGCGCTCGCCACGGGCCAGCGTGCGCTGGGTGTCGGCGTCGAGGTCCGAGCCGAACTGCGCGAAGGCCTCCAGTTCGCGGTACTGCGAGAGCTCGAGCTTCAGGCGGCCGGCGACCTTGCTCATCGGCTTGATCTGGGCCGAGCCGCCGACGCGGGACACCGAGATGCCGACGTTGATGGCCGGGCGCACGCCGGAGTTGAAGAGCTTGGGCTCCAGGAAGATCTGCCCGTCGGTGATCGAGATGACGTTCGTCGGGATGTAGGCCGACACGTCGCCGGCCTGCGTCTCGATGATCGGCAGCGCGGTCATCGAGCCCGCGCCGAGGTCGTCGTTGAGCTTCACGGCCCGCTCCAGCAGCCGGCTGTGCAGGTAGAACACGTCGCCCGGGTAGGCCTCGCGTCCGGGCGGGCGGCGCAGCAGCAGCGACATCTGCCGGTAGGCGTAGGCGTGCTTGGTCAGGTCGTCGTAGACCGCCAGCGTGTGCCCGCCCTTGTAGAGGAAGTACTCGGCCATCGCGGCGCCCGCGTACGGGGCCATGAACTTGATCGGCGCGGCCTCGTCGGCGGGGGCGGCGACGATGATCGTGTTCTCCATCGCGCCGGCGTCGGTCAGGATCTGGGCGAGGTTGACGACGGTGGCCATGCGCTGGCCGATCGCCACGTAGACCGAGATGATCCCCGAGTCCTTGTTGTTGATGATCGTGTCGATGGCGATCGTCGTCTTGCCCGACTGGCGGTCGCCGATGATGAGCTCGCGCTGGCCGCGGCCGATCGGGATCATCGAGTCGATGGCCTTCAGGCCGGTCTGCATCGGCTCTTTGACGGACTGGCGCTCGACGACGCCGGGGGCCTTGAACTCGGCCGGCCGGGTCTCGGAGGTGCTGATCTCGCCCTTGCCGTCCAGCGGCACGCCGAGCGGGGAGACGATGCGGCCCAGCAGCGCGTCGCCGACCGGGATCTCCAGCAGGCGGCCGGTGCGCTTGACGGTGTCGCCCTCCACGCACTTGTCCCAGTCGCCGAAGAGGACGGCGCCGACGTTGTCGGACTCGAGGTTGAGGGCCAGGCCGGTGACGCCGTGCGGCAGGTCGAGCATCTCGAAGGACATGCAGTTCTCGAGGCCGTGGATGCGAGCGATGCCGTCGGAGACGGACAGGATGGTGCCGACCTCGGTGAGCTCCGCGGAGCCGGCGTCCAGCCCCTCGATGCGGGCCTTGAGGATGGAGGTGATCTCGTCGGGCTTGATCTGCATGAAGGTGGTCTCCTGGTCAGGCCTTCGCCACGCTGCGGCGAAGCTGATCGAGTCGGTTTCGGATGGAGGCGTCGAGGATCTGGTTGCCGACGCGCAGGACGATGCCGCCCAGCACGTCGGGGTCCACGTGGGCGGTGAGCTGGACCTGGCGTCCGGTCTGCTCGCCGATCTGGTCGCCCAGGCGCTTGACGACGTCCTCGTCGAGCTCCACGGCGCTGGTGATGTCCACGGGCAGGAGCTTGTTCTCCTCGTCCCACAGACGGTCCAGCTCCCGGCGCAGGCGGTGGATCACCGGCATCCGGTGGTTCTCGAGCAGCAGCTCGAGGATGTTGATGACGGTCGGGTCCGCGTCCGAGACGGTCTTGTGCAGCCCCTCCTGCTTCTCCACGGTGGAGAAGTAGGGCGAGAAGAAGAACGTCGACAGCTGCGGGTTGTCGGCCAGGGCGTCGGAGAACTGCCCGAGCTGGTCGCGGACGTCGTCGAGGGTCCCCTTCTGGAGAGCGACCTCGAACAGCGACCTGGCGTAGACGCGGGCGATCGCTTCCATGGCTAGTTGTTGCGCTCCCCGAGCGAGGAGAAGTCCAGCTCGCCCAGCGCGTCCTCGACGAGGCGCTTCTGGTCCTCGGCGGTGAGCGACTTGCGGGTGACCTTCTCGGTGGCGGCGACCGTAAGGCCGGCGACCTCCGAGCGGATCTCCTGGATCGCGCGGCGGGTCTCGGACTCGATGTCTCTCTTGGCCTGCTCGATGAGCTCCTCGCGCTTGGCCTGGCCGGCCTCGGTGCCGCTGCGCTGCGCCTCGTCGCCGGCCTTGCGGGCCTTCGCCACGATGTCGTCGGCCTGCCCGCGCGCCTCCTTCAGGCGGTCGCGGTACTCGGCCAGCAGCGCCTCGGACTCGGCCTTGGACGCGTTGGCGGCCTCGATCGAGTCCTCGATCGCCCGCTGGCGCTTGTCGAGGGCCTCGCCGATGGCCGGGAAGGCGAGCTTGGACAGCAGCAGCATCGCCACGCCGAAGATGACGAGCGTCCAGACCATCAGCCCGATGCCGGGCTCGACGAGGAAGCTGCCGCCCGAGTCAGGGGCCTTGGCGCCCCCCTCGCTGGCCGCCAGGATGATGGTGGAGAGCATCGTCGCCGGCCTACAGGAAGAAGGCGATGAGGCCTGCGACCAGACCGTAGAAGAAGCAGGCCTCGGTGAGCGCGAAGCCGAGCCACTGGATCGACGTGATCTCGTCACGCATCTCCGGCTGGCGCGTCACCGACTCGATGACCTTGCCGAAGATCTGGCCGATGCCGATGCCGGCGCCGACGGCACCGAGGCCACCGCCCACGCCGAGGGCGATCGCTTTGCCCGCGTCGGAGCCGTACGCCGCCGGGTCAGCGGCGGCTTGGGCGAGCACGGTGATGGTGCTGATGTCCATGGGTCTTGTTCTCCTTGGTTCTTTGCGGCTTAGTGGTGGTCGGCGGTGGCGCCGCCCAGGTAGATCGCCGTGAGCGTGGCGAAGATGAAGGCCTGCAGGGTGGCGACGAGGCCGACCTCGAACATGAACAGCGCGATGGCCATGGGGAAGGTGACGACGCCGAGCGCCTCGATGCCCAGCAGCACGACGAGCGCCCCACCCATGAACAGGATGATCAGGTGCCCGGCGAGGATGTTGGCGAACAGACGCACGGAGAGCGAGATCAGCCGCATGAAGTTCGACATCAGCTCGAGGACGAGGATCGGTCCCTTGAGGGGGCCGGGCACGCCGGCGGGGATGAAGCTCTTCAGGTACCCGATCGGCCCCTTGGCGCGGATGCCGACGACGTTGTAGATGACCCAGACCATCAGCGACAGGGCCAGCGGGATCGACAGGTTGGCGGTCGCCGCGTAGAGAGCGAACGACGGCACGGCGACGCCGAGGATGTCGATCTTCTCGTGGGTGTTCGTGGGCAGCGGGATGTACCCGAGCATGTTCGAGAACCAGATGAACAGGAATATCGAGCCGACGAAGGGGAACCACTTCGCCGCGGTCTCGGCGTCCATGTTCGCCCGCGTGATGTTGTCCTTCATCAGCCCGTAGGTGAGCTCCATGAGCGTCTGGACGCGGTTGGGCTCCTGCTTCATCCGCCGCGCGATGTAGATCACCGTCATGCACATGAGGATCGCCGCGACGAGCACGTACATCGTCGCCTTGTTGAACTCGAACGGGCCCACCGAGAACCAGGCGTCGAGCTTGAACTCCTCCTGGGGCTTGAAGGCGTCATTGTTGTTCCGGGCGAACCCGAAGATGGCCACAAACAGGACGATGACGCCGACGTAGATCCCGAGGCCGAGGCCGACTTTGCGTTTGGTCGTCATGACGGGGTGGTGTTCCTCTCGAACGAGCGCGCGAGCAGTGTGGAGGCGAAGTAGGCCGTGAAGGCGCAGAAGACCAGAACTGCGGCGGCGAGTCCGTCCTCCCGCTGGCCCGCGGTGCCGACGGCGAGGATCGTAAGGCCCACGAGCCAGGCGCGTGCGAACATCGCGCCGACGTTGTATCCGACTGCAGCCCTTACGCTGTCTTTCGTCTGCGCCGCGCGGGCCACAACGATCTCGATGGCGCGCTGGAGGATCCAGACGCCGGCGCCGACCAGGACGCCGAGCACGGGGGCGCCGAGGAGCAGGACCACGGGCACGGCCATGACCGTGAGCGCGACGTCGATCACGTGCACGAACGACACACCTGCACCGTCGGCGGAGGTCGTGGGCGTGGGTCCGGCCGTCGGGTCGGCGGTCGCGGAAGAGGGGCTCGGTCGGGTGCTCATCTCAGCTCGCGGACCGGGGACCCTATACCGGCGCTGCCCCGCGGCGGCGTGCGGGGGGCAGCGGGGGAACGCTCGGCGCGCGCGGACGGGCTCTGTTCGGACATCGGGACGGCGTCCACCCTCTCGGCGGTCGAACTGCGGGCGTTGGGGACCACGGACGGCGAGGACCTGGTGCCGTCCCGGCGAAGCCCGCTCAGCGTATCAGGAACGGGCGACTTTGTGACAACTTTGTGACAGTTCGTGGCAGCCGTTGCGAGCGGCCGCGCCGGCCGTCAGCGGCGGCGTCCCATCTTCTTGGCTGCCGCCGCGGCCGCGGCCCGTTTGCGCGCGGCCCGGCGGGCCGCGAAGATCCGGTCGATGCGGTTGCTCACGACGCGATAGGAGGTGCGCGGCTCCCCGTCCAGGCCCAGCAGCGCCGAGTCCCACGAGTCCAGCGGGCCGCCCGGGTTCCAGTGGTACAGGTAGACGCGCTTGATCCGCTTCCTGCTCAGCGGCACCAGCCGGTCGAAGATCCGCCGTGTGGCAAGCGCGGCGTGGGCCTCGGTCTCCGGGAAGCCGCCGTTGTTGTTCGTCGTGCGACGCTTGACGATGCCGCCGGTCTCGGTGAACCAGATGTCCCCCTTGACGAGCTGCAGAAGCCTTCGGGTCCCCGTCGTCCGCCCGCGGTTGGCGTCGAGGTAGTTGTGGATGCCCCAGATCCGGGCCTTGTGCTTGGCCTTCTTGATGAACGCCGTGACCCACTTGGCCATCGAGGGGTCGTCGAGGACCTCGGCCGCGAGGATGGTGCATTTCGGGCACTCGCGGACGATCGCGTCGAAGTAGCGCGCCGCCAGGTCCGGGCGGTGGCACAGCGGCTCGCCGCACAGGTTCGGCTCGTTCCAGGTCGCGAACTCCTTGACGTCCGGGTAGCGCCTGCGGAACTTGCGGAACTCGGTCTGAAACCGCGTGGGCGAGGGGCGGACGCGCCGCTTGCCCTCCCGACGCGAGTGGCCGAAGGTGATCAGGGGCCGGGCGCCGGCGTCGCGCGCGGCCTTGACCCAGGCGTCGACCTCGGCCCTCTCATAGTCGATCTGCATGGCGTCCCACGGCACGACGCGGCGGACCTTGCGGATCCGCAGCTCCTCGAACAGCGGGTCGGTGAACATGTCCGCCTTCTGGTCGGCGATGCCCACGCTCAGCTTGGCCGGCATCGGCACGTAGCGGACGGCCGAGGCCGGGGCGGGGGCCAGGGCCGCGCCCGCCGTGAGGACGATCAACGCGGCGAGCAGGCGGAGGGACACGACGGGTCGGAACGGCATGCGTGAGGCAGCAAACCGCATCGGGGCGTCAGGTTGCGCCGGTGGGCGCCGAAGGCGGCACGTTGCCGGTGACGAACGGCTCGCAGTCGCCGAGGTTGCGCACGTCCATCGGCCCTAGGGTACGGGGCGACGCGGACGCCCGGCGTCCGGCGTCCGGCGTCCGGCGTCCGCAGCCCGGGATAGGGTGAACGGGTGTCGGAGGATGAGCAGCCTGTCGCGATGACGCCCAAGCGCGAGGCCGTGCAGACGGCGGTGCTCGCCGCCACCGAGGAGCTGCTCGCCGAGGGTGCGTCGTTCGCGGACCTGAACATCGAGAAGATCGCTACGCGGGCGGGCATCTCGCGGACCGCGTTCTACTTCTACTTCAAGGACAAGCGCGAGCTGCTGGTGAAGCTGACCGAGGAGGTCAGCGCCCAGCTGTACCAGCAGGCCGACGTGTGGTTCTCCGGCCATGGCGAGCCCCGCGCCGAGATCGCCCAGGCGCTGCGCAGCGTCGGCGCGCTGTACGACGAGCACGCCGCCCTGCTGCGAGTGATCGTCGAGGTCTCGACCTACGACGAGGAGGTCGCGGAGTTCTGGCGGGGCCTGCTGGCTCGCTTCGCCGCCGCGGCCGCGTCGCGCATGGCCGCCGAGCAGGCCGAGGGCCGCGCGCCGCCCGGCGACCCGGAAGCCACGAGCTTTGCCCTGGTGTGGATGGTCGAGCGCACGCTGTACCAGCAGGTCGTCCAGCGGGGTCCCCACGACCCGGACGCGCTGGCCACCGCGCTGGAGTCGATCTGGATGCGCGCGGTCTTCGGCCGCGACTGAGCGGCGCACCGAGGCTTGACGCGGGCTGCGTGGAACCTCGCCGCTGCCACACGACAACCAGACTCCACGCACCCGCGCGCCGGGCTACCGACCGGAAGGCCACTCGCTCGCGGGGGCGTCCCGCTTTGACGACGATGGGATCGCCGGGAACTCGCCGGTGGCCAGAGCCTCCTGGACCTCGGCGTCCACGTGCGCCTCGTCGGCGGCCATCCGGTCGTCCACGCGCCGCCGCATCCACACCAGGCGCTTGAACTTGAGGATCTCCAGGACCACGACGAGGTAGATGCTGGCCGCGGCCACCGCGACGCCCATGCCCCCCATCAGCAGCGCCCAGCCGGCGTTGAGGTGGCCGTCGTCGTCGGAGTAGGGCACGAAGCGCAGCGCCACGGCGAAGGCCCCGAGCGTGAGCGTCCACGCGTACAGGTACACGACGGTACGGCGCTGGCTGAAGCCGATGCGGTTGAAGCGGTGGTGCAGGTGGTTGGCGTCCGCCCGCCACACCGGCCGCCCGTACTTCATGCGCTTGAGCACCACGAACGTCGTGTCCAGGAAGGGGACCGCGAGCACGAGCAGGGGGAAGACGAGCGCGAGGACGGCCTGGGTCTTGACCGCGCCCTCCACCGCGATGCAGCCGAGCATGAGCCCGAGGAGGTTTGACCCGCAGTCGCCCATGAAGACGCTGGCGGGATGGAAGTTGTGCACGAGGAACCCCAGCGCGGCCCCCGCGGTCAGCGCGGCGAGCACCCCGGCGTGGCGGCGCTCGAGGTCGAAGGCGATGATCGCGAACACCGCCGCGGCGATCGCGCACACCCCCGCGGCCAGCCCGTCGATCCCGTCGGAGAAGTTGACGACGTTCATCACCGCCACCAGGCCGATCACCGTCAGCGGCTCGCCGAGCGAGCCGAAGTCCACCGCCCCGACGAAGGGCAGCGTGATGTTCGTGACCTCGACCCCGGCGTGGACGGGGATGACCGCGGCCCCGATCTGGCCGGCGAGCTTGACCGCCGGGGGCAGCGAGAAGCGGTCGTCCAGCGCTCCCACGACCGCGATGACCACCGCGCCGACGAGGATGCCGTTGATGCGATCGGTCGTGCGCGGCGACCCGTCGAGGAACAGCAACGCGCCGACGAGGATGCCGGCGAGCATGGCCAGGCCGCCGAGCAGCGGCGTGGCGCCCTTGGCCAGCCCCCGATCGGTCGGCCGGTCGACCGCTCCGACGGCGCGGGCCACGCGGGCCATCAGCGGCGTGACCAGCGCGGCCACGGCGAAGGCGCAGGCGAAGCCCAGCAGCGCGTCCTTCGGGGTCATGGATCGAGCACCCTAGACCCCGGGGCGGCGCCCGCGCCAGCGGCTCAGACGGCGGCCGGGGTCGACAGGTGCTCGTACAGGGGGTGGCGCTCCGTGATCGCGGCCACGCGCTCGGCCAGCTGCGCCTTGGCCCCCTCGTACTCCGGGGTCAGCGCCGTGGCGATGATCTTGCCGACCTCGGTGAAGTCCTCCACGCTCAGCCCGCGGGTCGCCAGGGCCGGGGTGCCGATCCGCAGGCCGCTGGTGACCATCGGCGGCCGCGGGTCGAACGGGACGGCGTTGCGGTTGACGGTGATCCCGATCTCGTGCAGGCGGTCCTCGGCCTGCTGGCCGTCGAGCTCGGACTCGCGCAGATCGACGAGCACGAGGTGCACGTCGGTGCCGCCGGTGAGCACCGCGACGCCGCTGCCCGCCCGTTGGAGCTCGGCCGCCACCGCCTGTGCGCCGTCGATCGTGCGCTGCTGGCGCTCCTTGAACTCGGGGGTCATCGCGAGCTTGAACGTCACGGCCTTGGCGGCGATGACGTGCTGGAGCGGGCCGCCCTGCTGGCCGGGGAAGACGGCCGAGTTGATCTTCTTGGCGTACTCGGAGCGGCAGAGGATGATCCCCGAGCGCGGGCCGCCGAGCGTCTTGTGGACGGTCGTGGTGACGACGTCGGCGTGCGGCACCGGCGACGGGTGCAGTCCGGCCGCCACCAGGCCGGCGAAGTGCGCCATGTCGACCATGAGCAGGGCACCGACCTGGTCGGCGATCTCGCGGAAGGCGGCGAAGTCCAGCTGGCGCGGGTAGGCCGACCAGCCGGCGATGATCATCTTCGGCTGGCGCTCGCGGGCCACGGCGGCGACGGCGTCCATGTCGATGCGCGAGGTCTCGCGGTCGACCTCGTAGGGCGCGATGTCGTACAGGCGCCCGGAGACGTTGAGTTTCATACCGTGCGTGAGGTGGCCCCCGTGGGCCAGCGAGAGCCCCATGACGGTGTCGCCCGGGGTCAGCAGGGCGTGGAACACGGCGGTGTTGGCCTGCGCGCCGGAGTGCGGCTGGACGTTGGCGTGCTCGGCGCCGAAGAGCTCCTTGGCGCGGTCGATGGCCAGCTGCTCGGAGACGTCGACGTGCTCGCAGCCACCGTAGTAGCGCTTGCCGGGGTAGCCCTCGGCGTACTTGTTGGTCAGTACCGAACCCTGTGCGTCGAGGACCGCCTGGGGCACGAAGTTCTCCGAGGCGATCATCTCCAGCGTGCGCTGCTGGCGCTCGAGCTCCTTGGCGAGGACCTCGGCGATCTCGGGGTCGACCTCGGCGATCGGGCGGTTGAAGTAGTCGGGGATCAGGTCGGACACGTGCGCTCCTTCGGCGGCGTACAGGAGGGGTCGGGCGGCCCAGGCGCGCGGCGGTGCTGCTCGTCGCTCCCCGGTGGTCGGTTCCACCCGTGGCGCCAGTCGCGACCCCCCGACGGTATCAAGCGCCCGGGCGCTTTCCGATCTGCTGCACGCGCCGGGCGTGCCGTCCGCCCTCGAAGTCGGTGGCCAGGAAGGTCTGGACGATGGCGTCGGCCTCGTCCGGCGCCAGGCGGGCGCCGGAGAGGGTCACGACGTTGGCGTCGTTGTGGCGACGGGACATCTCGGCCTCGGCGGGGTCGTGGGCGTTGACCGCCCGCACCCCGTCGACCTTGTTGGCGACGATCGACACGCCCACGCCCGACCCGCAGGCGATGACGCCGGAGTCGGCGCCGCCGTCGGCCACCAGCTGCGCGGCCCCGCGGGCGAACGCGGGGTAGTCGACGGAGTCGGCGCTCGTCGTCCCCACGTCGAGGACCTCGTGGCCGGCGTCCACGAGCGTCGCCTTGACGTGCTCCTTGATGTGGAAGCCGGCGTGGTCGGATCCGACGGCGATGCGCATGCGCGCATGCTACGCCGCCCGCCGTCACCGGGTGTGCCGGCGGCGGAGCTCTTCGAGCAGGTCGGCGACCTCGTCGGGGCGGCTGAGCGCCACACAGTGGCCGCCGTCGATCTCCACGGGCTCCAGGCCGAGCCGGTCGCGGACCACGCGACGTTGCCAGGCGGCCGGGAAGAACCGGTCCTCGCGCGCGAGGACGAACGCCGTGGGCACGTCCGGCCACCGCGCGAGCGGCCACGGGTCACGCATCGGCGTGCGTGACTGGGGGCCGGCGTGAGCGCCGGCTTCGGCGACGACGGCGGGCGGGACGTCGTGCAGGAAGACGCTGACCGGGTCGAAGTTCGGACCGGTGTCCACCTCGTGGCCGGTGTTCTGCCACCAGTCAACCCCGGTCTCCCCGGGCGCCGGGACCATCGCGTTCAGCAGGACGAGCAGACCGACGGTGCGGGGCTGCACACGAGCGGGGCGACGAACCCGCCGAGCGACTGCCCGACGACGACCAGTTCGTCGGCGTCCGGGCAGGCCGTCAGCACCACGTCGAGGTACGCCGCCAGGCCGGCGTCGTCGTCGGCCACGGGCAGGTCGGGCGCCACCACGGTGTGGCCTCGCTCACGCAGGCGCGGCGCCACCCGGTGCCAGTACCAGCTGTCGCTGCCGGCCCCGTGGATCAGGACGTACGTCGCCACCGGCGCAACCCTACCCGGTGTCCGAACGCCTCCCGGACCCCATGCCCCGGCCGGTTTGACGCCGGTCGTGCCGCTGCCCGGCCAGACCGGCGGCGATCTGCGCGACGGGGACCGCTCCCTCGCGGACGATGTTCCACCCGCCGCCGGTCTCGTAGGCGCGCAGGTCGACCACCGTGGAGGGGGTGCCCGGCAACTCGCCGCCGTCGAGCACCAGATCGGCGGCCTCGCGCACGCTCGGCGGGACGGCCTCGACGGTGCGGGCGTCGGCCCCCCCGGCGAGGTTGGCCGAGGACTGCAGCACCGGCCGGCGCACCGCGCCCAGCGCCACCAGCGCGGCAGGCAGGGCCGGGACGCGGAGGCCGAGCGTCACCGGGTCCGTGGTGCAGGCCAGGGGGAAGCGCCGCCCCGGGTTGGGCAGCAGCAGCGTGACCCCGCCGGGCAGGAGGGAGGCCAGAGCGGCGCGCGTGCGCCGGCCGAGGCCGGGCAGCAGGGCCAGGACGAGGGCGGCATCGAAGGCCATCACCGCGGCGGGCTTGTCGGACACGCGGCCCTTGATCGCGTACAGCCGCCGCACGGCGTCCGCATTCTCGGGGTCGCAGGCCAGCCCGTAGACGGTGTCGGCCGGGAACACCGCGACCCCGCCGCCGTGCAGGCAGTCCGTGAAGGCCGCGGCGTCCGCGGCGGTCAGGGCGCCCACGCGACCACCACGCGGTCGATGCCGGCCAGGTCGGCGTGCACGGCCGTGGACCAGCCCGCGGGGGCCAGAGCCCGCACGGCCGGTGGCTGCCCCTCCCCCACCTCCAGTGCCAGCCAGCGGGCGCCGGCCTCCGCGGCCGCCGGCACGAGCCTGCGCACGACGTCCAGCCCGTCCGCGCCGGCGAACAGCGCGTCGGGTGGCTCGTGGCGGGCGATCTCCGGCGCGAGCGCCGCCCCGGCCCCCACGTACGGGGGGTTGCTGACCACGGCGTCCACGCCGGCGAGCCCGGCGAGGAGGTCCCCGTGGTGGAAGGTGATCTCGAGCCCCAGCCGCTGCGCGTTGGCGTACGCGACGTGCAGCGCCGCCACGCTCGAGTCGGTCGCGTGCACGTCCAGGTCGGGTCGCTCGTCCTTGAGGGCCAGGGCGACGGCGCCGCTGCCCGTCCCCACGTCGACGACCCGCGCGCCCGGCGGCAGCCCCAGAGCGGCCTCGACGAGGTGCTCGGTCTCCGGACGCGGGATGAGCACGCGCCCGTCCACGCGCAGCTCCAACCGGCGAAAGCCCTTGGTGCCGACGATGTAGGCGACGGGCTCGCGGGCCACGCTGCGACGGCGCACCGCCTCGCGGAAGGCGGGGACCGCCGGACCGTCGACGGGCCGGGAAGGGTCCAGGAACAGCTGGGTGCGGTCGACGCCGAGCGCGTGGGCGAGCAGCAGCTCGGCGTCCAGTTGCGGGCTGTCGACCCCGGCCCCGCGGAGGGCGACGAGCGCGCTGTCCAGCGCCTCACGCACCGTCACCGCAGAAAACGGATTCCCGGGCATCAGGTGACCCAAGCCGAGCGGACGAGCCCCTGGGCGAGTCCGCTCACGGCAGCCGAGCCCCTAGGCGAGGTCTGCCGCGGCTTCAAGCGCGCGGCGCTTCTCGTCGGCGATCAGCGCACCGGTGAACTCGTCCAGCTCGCCGGCCAGGACGACGTCGAGGTTGTGCGTCGTGAGCTTGATGCGGTGGTCGGTGACCCGCCGCTCGCCGTAGTTGTAGGTGCGGATCTTCTCGGCGCGCGCGCCGGTGCCGACCTGGGCCAGGCGCTCGGCCCCGAGCTCGGCCTGCTGCTCGGCCAGCGCCGCCTCGTAGATGCGTGCGCGGAGGATGCGCATGGCCTTCTCGCGATTCTGCAGCTGGCTCTTCTCGTCCTGCATGGCCACGACGATGCCCGTCGGCCGGTGGGTGATGCGCACCGCGGAGTCCGTCGTGTTGACCGACTGCCCGCCCGGCCCGCCGGAGCGGTAGACGTCGATCTGCAGGTCGTTCTGGTCCACGTGGACCTCGACGTCCTCGACCTCCGGCAGCACGGCCACCGTGGCTGTGGAGGTGTGGGTGCGTCCCTGGGACTCGGTCTCCGGGACGCGCTGCACACGGTGGGTGCCACCCTCGAACTTGAAGACCGAGTAGGCCCCGTCGCCCTTGATCGCGAACGTGTACTTGCCCTCGCCGGCCTCCATGGCCTCGGTGGCGTACGTCAGGCGCTCGGCGTACTTGGTGAGCATCCGGTACAGGTCGCCGGCCCACAGCGCCGCCTCGTCGCCGCCGGCCCCGCCCTGGATCTCGACGATGACGTTCTTGTCGTCGTTGGGGTCGCGCTGCACCATGGCCAGGCGGATGTCCTCCTCGACCTGGCCGATCCGCTCGCGCGCGGCCGCGAGCATCTCGCGGACCTCGGGGTCCTCGTCCTCGTCGAGCAGCTCCTGGGCGCCCGCGGCGTCGTCGATCGCGCGGCGCCAGTCGGCGGCCAGCGCGGCGGCCGGCTCCAGGCGGCGGTACTCCCGCCCGACGTCGGCGTTGCGGCGCCGGTCGGCCACCACGTCGGGGTCGACGATGAGGTC